>JALXFQ010000083.1 GCA_027067235.1 Gammaproteobacteria bacterium | reverse complement strand
TATACCATGAACAAGGTAGAGCCGACGCGGGAGATTTGTCAGCGGTTGGGCTGGTAGGACGGATTTTTCCGCTCCTACGCTTTCCCCGAAACCAGAATAAACCCGCCGATCCCGATCATCCACAGCCCGTTCAGCGGGTACAGGAAGTAGAACATCAGCGCCAGGCCGAAGCCGATCAGCGACAGCGCAACACCGCGTCCGCAGACCAGCGCCCAGCGGTGCGCCCGGTCGCGATTGCCCGTTGCCTGCCAGATGGCGGCACGCAACACGCGTCCACCATCCAGCGGGAAGCCGGGCAGCATGTTGAATATCGCGATCACCAGGTTGACCAGCGCCAGGGTTTGAAAAACCGTGGCAGCGCTGTCGAAATGGGTCAGGCTCAGGCCGTACAGCAGGAGAAACAGGATCGACAGGGCTATGCTGACCAGCGGCCCGGCGGCGGCTACCTGAAATTCGGCCCTGGCGGTGTCCGGTTCCCGGCCGATTCGGGCGACGCCGCCAAAAATGAACAGGGTAATGGAAAAAACCGGGATGTCGTGTTGCATTGCCGCTTTGGCGTGCCCCAGTTCGTGCAGTAGCAGGCTGGCAAAGAACAGCAGCGCCGTGATGACCGCGGTGAGCATGCTTTGCGTCCAGCTCCAGTGCGGGTTGGCGTCGTGAAAAGTCAGCGCCAGGGTCAGGCTGGAGGCGAGGAAAATGATGAACCAGGACAAATGCAGGTACAGGCGGATTCCCGCCAGTTGCCCGCAGGAGAAATGGCGGTCGGCCCGGCGCAGGAAACCGAACCTACTGGGTGGCCTTCGACAGTTCGATGGGGCGGGCGGTGACTTGGGTGTGTACGGTACGTTCTCTGCCATTTCTTATGATTTTCAGAGTGATGGGTTGGCCTGGCTTCAGCGCGGCGATGATGTTCAGCGCCTGCCGCGGCGTATGGATCGCCTGATCATTGATATCGGTAATGATGTCGCCCGGCAATATGCCTGACTTATGCGCAGGCCCTCCGCGCAGTATAACAGTAACCACCAGTCCATCGGTAGATTTCAAACCCAGCGTTCTGGCCAGCGCCGGATTCAGGGCTTCGCCCTCGAAGCCGAGCCAGCCGCGCCTTGGATGGCCGTATTTGACGATTTGCGCCATGACTTTTTTTGCCATATTCGATGGTATGGCGAAGCCAACGCCCTGCGAGCCGCCACTTTTGGAAAAAATGGCCGTATTGATGCCGATCAGATAACCATCGGCATTGGTCAACGCGCCGCCGGAGTTGCCGGGGTTGATGGCGGCGTCGGTCTGAATGAAGTTTTCGAATGTGGACAGTCCCAGCTGGTTGCGTCCGGTGGCGCCGACGATGCCCAGGGTGACACTCTGGCCGATGCCGTAGGGGTTGCCGATGGCCAGCACCACATCGCCCACGCGCAGCTTGCTGGAGTCGGCGATGGGGATGACCGGCAGGCCGGTAAGTTCGACTTTCAGCACCGCCAGGTCGGTTTCCGGATCCGTGCCCACGATTTTCGCTGGCACGGTGCGGCCATCATGCAGAGTGATCTGAATCTGGTCCGCGCCGCGGATGACATGGTTATTGGTCAGAATCAGGCCGTTGCTGTCGACAATGACGCCGGAGCCGAGGCTTTGCTCGATATCCTTCTGCGGTTTGCCAATAACCATGTCGCCAAACATGTCGCGCAGGAACGGGTCGTTAAAGCGCTGGATCTGTTGCCGCACCACCACTGTGGATGTGTTCACGTTGACCACCGACGGGGCGGCGATATCCACTGCGTCGGCGTAGCTGAAAGGCCCGCGTGCGGCGTTTTCACGGGCGGCTACGTCGGCCAGAAAGCCGATCAGAACGGCGCTGATTAGCAGTGAAATAGTAATAGTTCGCATGGCTCGGATCATATCCATAACAAAGAAACGACGAAACTGAAATACCAGAAATTTTTATGAAAGTTCCCTGCATCCGCGCTGACGGGGTCGGCGTATTTCCGTCAACAGGGTAGAATACCGGGAACGGGGAGAACAGCATGCTGATCAGGAACAGGCCGGATCTTGCCGACAACGATGTCACCGACCAGGCGATATACCGGCGTCGCCGTGATTTTATGAAACTGGGCGCCACGGCCCTGATTGGCGCCAGCGGGCTGCCGCTGTCGGCCTGCTCCGCCGACAGCAGCGCCATGCCCGACGACCAGCCCACGCCTCTGGACGACATCACCAGCTATAATAATTTTGTCGAGCTGGGCACCTCCAAATCGTCGCCATCACGCAACGCCGGCAGGCTGGTCACGCGGCCCTGGTCGGTCACGGTGGACGGCGAATGTGAAAAACCCGGGGTGCTGGATTTCGAGGACATCCTGAAAAGCCAGACGCTGGAAGAACGCATTTACCGCCTGCGCTGCGTGGAAGGCTGGTCCATGGTGATTCCGTGGATGGGTTTTCAGCTTTCAACCTTTTTGCAAGCCTTCAAGCCGACTTCGAAGGCGCAATACGTGCGCTTCCAGACCTTGCTGGACCCGGAGCAAATGCCCGGCCAGAAACGTCCCATACTGGGCTGGCCCTATACCGAGGGTTTGCGCATGGACGAAGCCATGCACCCGCTGACCTTTATCGCCACCGGCTTGTACGGTGAGGAACTGCCGGCCCAGAACGGCGCACCGCTGCGTCTGGTGGTGCCGTGGAAATACGGCTTCAAGAGCA
>JALXFQ010000082.1 GCA_027067235.1 Gammaproteobacteria bacterium | reverse complement strand
TTCACCGAGTACTCCATCAGGCAGGTGCTGGAATATACCGGTTTCCAGGACATCAGGGCCTTGCCGCTGGATCTGTATGTTTTCTACAAAAACCCGGCGAACTACGTGCTGATCGCCGTATCGGCACTGCTGACGGGGATTTTCCGTGGGCTGTTTATCATGTACGGGAAATCCAACAGGATCTTTACCAAGAAGATTGCGGCGGTGGCGAAGAAGGCGGGTTAAGGATTTCTTAGCTTCGCGGAGTTCTTTTGGCCCAACACTGTTGTCAGGCGCTTCGTATTTACCGGTGAACACAGCGAGCCGGCATCAAAACCTGTCAACAGCTACAAGCTCGGCAAAATACCATTCACCCGATGCATTACAGCTGACCGGACTTGCCGGGCTGCTCCACCTCTCCTTGAACCCCCCCGCCCCCTGTGGCACCCTCGCGCTTTTCCATAAACTCACGACGAATCAGGCGCAGCCGCGGCAGCAATTTCATGGAATCTACATACAATCCGCAGGAAATCGAAACCCGGGCACAGGCCTTCTGGCAGGAGAACCAGTCGTTCAGGGCGGTGGAGAAACCGGACCGGGAGAAATTCTACTGCCTGTCCATGTTTCCCTATCCTTCCGGTCAGTTGCACATGGGGCATGTACGCAACTACACCTTGGGCGATGTGATTTCCCGTTACCAGCGCATGCTGGGCAAAAACGTCATGCAGCCCATGGGCTGGGATGCGTTTGGCCTGCCGGCGGAGAATGCGGCGATCAAGAACGAGGTGCCACCGGCGCAGTGGACCTATTCCAATATCGAGTATATGAAAGGCCAGTTGAACCGGCTGGGTTTCGGCTATGACTGGGATCGGGAGATTGCTACCTGCCGACCGGAGTATTATCGCTGGGAGCAGTGGTTCTTTACGCGTTTGTACGAGAAAGGTCTGGTTTACAAAAAGAACTCGGTGGTGAACTGGGACCCGGTGGATCAGACCGTGCTGGCCAACGAGCAGGTGATTGATGGCCGCGGCTGGCGCTCTGGCGCAAAAGTCGAGCGGCGCGAGATTCCCCAGTGGTTCATCAAGATTACCGATTATGCGGATCAGTTGCTGGCCAACCTCGACAAGCTGGATGGCTGGCCGGAGCAGGTGCGCACCATGCAGCGCAACTGGATTGGGCGCTCCGAGGGCGTGCAGGCGGAGTTTCCGGTGGATGACGGCGACCCGCTGACTATTTACACCACTCGCCCCGACACCATCATGGGCGTGACTTATCTGGCGGTGGCGGCGGAGCATCCGCTGGCGCTGGAAGCCGGCCGCAACAATCCGGACTTGCAGGCGTTCATCGACGAATGCCGCGAGGCCACCACGTCGGAAGCCGACATGGAAACCATGGAGAAAAAAGGCTTCCCGCTGGGCGTGGACGCCACGCACCCGATTAGCGGCGAAAAAGTGCCGGTATTCGCCGCCAATTTCGTTTTGATGTCCTACGGCACGGGTGCGGTAATGGCGGTGCCTGCGCACGACCAGCGCGACTGGGAATTTGCGCATAAATACGGCATAGATATCAAACAGGTCATTGAACCGACGGATAATTCGGCCTTTGACCTTGATGAAGGCGCATATACCGAAAAAGGCCGGCTCATCAATTCCGGCGAGTTTACGGGTCTGACTTCGGAACAGGCGTTCGACGCCATCGCCGACTGGTTCGGCCAGCGCGGTCTGGGCGGCAGGCAGGTGAATTATCGCCTGCGCGACTGGGGCGTTTCGCGCCAGCGTTACTGGGGCTGCCCCATTCCCATGATTAACTGCCCGGATTGCGGGCCGGTTCCCGTGCCGGAAAAAGACTTGCCGGTGGAGCTGCCGGAAGACGTTACCGTTACCGGCGCGGGGTCGCCCTTGCAACACATGCCGGAATTCACCGACGTGCCCTGCCCCACATGCGGCGGCGCGGCGAAACGCGAAACTGATACGTTTGATACGTTTTTTGAATCATCGTGGTATTTCGCCCGTTTCGCCTGCCCGGACAACGACAAGGCCATGCTGGATGAGCGCGCTGACTACTGGCTACCGGTGGATCAATACGTCGGCGGCATCGAGCACGCCATCCTGCACCTGCTGTACGCGCGCTTTTTCACCAAACTCATGCGCGATGAGGGTCTGTTGACGGTGGACGAACCGTTCAAGCGCCTGCTCACCCAGGGCATGGTGCTGAAAGACGGCGCCAAAATGTCCAAGTCGAAAGGCAACACCGTGGACCCGCAGGAGCTTATCGACCAGTACGGCGCCGATACGGTGCGCATGTTCACCATGTTCGCCGCGCCGCCGGAGCAATCGCTGGAATGGAACGACGACGCCGTGGCGGGCGTACACCGTTTTCTGAAACGCCTGTGGAAGCTGGCGGCAACCCACCCGGCCAACTTCGATCCAGCCACCGACTGGACTACTGCAAATCTGTCCGAAGCGGACAAGGCGCAACGCACGGCGACGCACAAGGCGCTGAAAAAAATACTGGCTGATTATGAGCGTTACCAGTTCAACACAGTCGTGGCCGCCAGCATGGAACTGGTCAATGCGCTGGAAAAATATGCCAAAAACAAGGCCAACCCGGTTGTCATGGCCGAGGCGCTGGACATACTGGTGCGTGTCCTGTCGCCTATTGCGCCGCACATCACCCATGCCATCTGGGAAACTATCAGTCATACAGATTCGCTGCTGGACGCCGCCTGGCCGGTACTGGACGAATCGGCGCTGGAAACGGACAGCATCGAACTGGTAGTGCAGGTCAATGGTAAACTGCGCGCCAGAATCCAGGCCCCGGCCGATGCCGACAAGAGCACCATCAAAGCGATAGCGCTGGCTGACGAGAACGTACAGCGCCATATGGATGGCAAGGAAATCTGCAAGCTGATCGTGGTGCCGGGGCGTCTGGTCAACATCGTGGTGTGAATCCACTGCGGATGTGACTATAATCGGCAGAACTTGAACCGACCCGCTTCTGTAAAAGGAAATCTTATGAAACGTTGGCTGATTACTGCTTTGCTTTCTGCCAGTCTGGTGTCTGGCTGCGGCTTTCATCTGCGCGGCAAGGTGGATCTGCCCGAACAGCTGAGCGCCATCTACATTCAGCAGAAAAATGCCTCGCCGCTGAGACTGGCGGTACGTGACGCGCTCACTTTCGCCGGTGGCAATGTGGTCAAGGACAAGTCTCTGGCCAGCGCCACGCTGGAACTGGAAGACACTAGGGTCACTCGCGCCGTTCGCACGGTCGATCTGCGCGGCAAGGCGACTTCCTACACGCTGACATTGCGTACGGTTTTCCGGGTGCTTTCCCCAACCAATGAAACGTTGCTGCCGTCCAAAATCGCCAGCGCCAGCCGCAAGTTGAACTTCAACTCGGTTCAGGTTCTCGCCAGTGAGCGTGAATCCGGCATTCTGGTCAAGGAAATGGAAAAAGACGTCGCCCAGCAAATCATCCGGAACCTGGCCCGCGCCGGGCAGACCACCACCGCGTCAAAATAAACGGGAGCATCCGCTCCCCGATGCGCGCCAACCCTTACCAGCTTCAATCCAGACTCAAGCAGGGTCTTGCACCGGTCTATTTTGTTTATGGCGACGAGCCTTTGCTGGCGGATGAATCCTGTCAGGCCATCCGCAAGGCCGCTCTGGATCAGGGCTACGATGAACGTGTTCGCCTGAACGTGGAAACCGGCTTCGACTGGAGCTCCCTGCTGGCCAAAGCCAGCGCCCTGTCGCTGTTTTCCAGTCGCAAACTGATCGAACTGTCCATGCCCGGCGGTAAACCGGGCGCCGAAGGCAGCGCCGCGCTGATCAGCTATGCCCAGTCACCGCCGCAAGACAGTATTTTACTGATTCAGTCTGGCCGGCTGGACGCCGCCACCCGTCGCCGCAAGTGGTATATGGCTCTGGACAAGGCCGGCGTCACCGTCCAGACAACGACGCCGGATGCGCGCCAGTTTCCCGAATGGATACAGCAACGTCTGAAAAAACATGGTTTACGCGCCGACCGTGAATCGGTTTCGGCGCTGGCCGTCACCAACGAAGGCAATTTGCTGGCCTGCGACCAGGAAATCCGCAAACTGGCACTGCTGCATCCCGACGGCCAGTTGACAATGGATCGCTTGCGCGAGAGCCTGGCCGACAACGCGCGTTACAACCTGTTCAATTTTGTCGATGTCTGCCTCAGCGGCAACGTGATCAAGGCTGTGCGCATGTTGCGCAGCATGCGCGCCCAGGGTGAAGAGGCCATACTGGTGGTATGGGCGCTGGCGCGGGAAGTGCGTTCTCTGATGCGGATTTCGGCGGCGCTGGCAAAAGGCCAGCCGGAGAACGTGGTGTTCAAGCAGAACGGCATATGGCAAAACCGTATGCCGGCGGTGCGCAGCGCCCTGCAGCGGACCGCAGCGGCCGACTGGCACAAGAGGCATGTCGAAGTCGCGCGGCTGGATCGTATTGTCAAAGGCGCAGAACCGGGTAATATCTGGATCGAGATTGAAACATTCATCGCCCGACTCTGTGGCGTAAACAAACTGGAAGCCGTATGACCGACACCATCAAAACCTACATGCGGGAAGTGGGCGAGAAAGCCAGCGCCGCCGCGCTGGAAATTGCCCGCGCCGATACCGGCCGCAAAAACGCCGCGCTCGCCGCCATCGCCGGTATTCTGCTGGATAAACAAGCCTGGCTGCAGGAACAAAACGCGCTGGATCTTGAGCATGGAAAAAACAAGGGACTGGACGCAGCCCTGCTGGACCGCCTGGCGCTGACCCCCGAACGCATTCAGGGGATGGCGGAAGGCCTGCGCCAGGTCGCCGCCCTGCCCGACCCGGTGGGTGAAATCAGCGACCTGAAAAAACAGCCTTCCGGCATACAGGTGGGCAAAATGCGCGTGCCGCTGGGCGTCATCGGCATCATCTACGAATCGCGCCCCAACGTCACCGCCGACGCGGCGGCTCTATGCCTGAAATCAGGCAACGCCACCATTTTACGCGGCGGCTCCGAGGCCATTCATTCCAATCTGGCCATCGCCGATTGCATTTACGCCGGTCTGGAACAGGCGGGTCTGCCCGCCGACGCCGTACAGGTCATCAACACAGCGGATCGCGCCGCCGTGGGCGAACTGATTACCATGAGCGATACCGTCAGCGTCATCATACCGCGCGGCGGCAAGGGCCTGATCGAACGCATATCCCGCGAATCCACGGTGCCGGTCATCAAGCATCTGGACGGCATTTGTCATGTTTATATCGATGACGAAGCCGATATGGACAAGGCGATTGCCATCGCCATGAATGCCAAAACGCACCGTTACGGCGTCTGCAACGCCATGGAAACCCTGCTGGTGGCGGAAGGCGCTGCGCAGGAGATACTGCCGAAGCTGGCTGACGCCTATGCAGAAAAAGACGTGGAGCTACGCGGCTGCAAGAAAACCCTCGCCATCCTGCCCGACATCAAGGCGGCGACGGAGGAAGACTGGGACACTGAGTATCTGGCGCCGGTGCTGTCCATCCGCATCGTTGACGGCATCGACCAGGCCATCGCCCACATACACGCCCACAGCTCTGACCACACCGATAGCATCGTTACCGAAAACTATTCCAGAATCATGCAGTTTTTGCGTGAAGTGGATTCCAGTTCGGTGATGGTCAACGCCTCCACCCGCTTTGCCGATGGTTTCGAATACGGCCTCGGCGCGGAGATCGGCATCAGCACCGACAAGCTGCATGCGCGCGGCCCGGTGGGGCTGGAAGGGCTGACTTCGCAGAAATACATCGTGCTTGGCGAGGGTCATGTACGAGGCTGATCGTTGAGCCATTCTCCGATTCTGATCCTCGGCGGCACATTCGACCCGATCCATTTCGGGCATCTCAAGCCCGCGCTGGAAACACTGGACGCTATCGGCTATGCCCAGTTACTTCTGGTGCCGGCTGCGCGGCCGCCACACCGCCGGGCGCCGCTGGCCACGGCCGAGCAGCGGCTGGCCATGGCCCGGCTGGCGGCAGACACTGACAAACGCATCGAGGTGGACGACCGCGAGTTGCATCGGCAAGGTCCGTCGTGGACCATCGACACGCTGCAATCCTTTCGCAAGCAATGGCCGCAGCGACCGCTGGCTCTGCTCATCGGCGAGGATTCATTGCATCAGTTCAGCACCTGGAAACACTGGCAGGACATCCCGCAACTGGCTCATATCGTTGCCATGCATCGACCCGGAGAACAGCGGTCTCTGCCGCAATGGGCGAGCAAACGCGCCATTCAAAACCCGGAAATCTTGAAAAAACAGCCGGCCGGCCGGTTTTTCTTCGTTAAAGTCTCGCCAAACCCGGTTTCAGCCACTACACTCCGCGCCCGCCTGCGGCGCGGCGAGGATGTTTCGGGCATGATACCGGACAAGGTCATCGACTATATTCAACAAAACCAGCTCTATCGGGGCAAGCATGAGTGAAGCAGAACAATTGAAAAACGCCGTTATCACGGCGCTGGAGGACTACAAGGCCGAGGACATTCAGGTACTGGACGTAAAGGATCTAACCGATGTGACGGATTATATGGTGGTCTGCAATGGCACCTCCAGCTTGCATACCCGCGCCATCGCCCGTAATATGGTGGATGACCTGAAAAAACTCGGCCACCGGCCATTGAACGAGGAAGGCGGCGGTGAAAACAACGACTGGGTACTGGTGGACTACGCCGATGTCGTGGTTCATGTGATGATGAAAGAAGCCCGTGATTTCTACGACCTGGAAAAATTCTGGGGCGAGGATATGCAGCAACTGGTCAAGGCCGCCAGGGAAAACCCGTAGCTACATCAGCAGCAACTGCAAAATCGGCGTGATGTCATTTTTTTTTACCGGTGGGGGCAGCGGCGCATACGGCGGGCCGCTGATACTGATTTTGTTCAAAAAAGCATCCCAGCGCCCCCAGTCTCCGCCCGGGCCGGTATAACTGTAGGAAATATATTCCTTTTTGCCCATTTCAGCATGGCCACTGGCGTCTCCGGAAAGCCCCACGTTATGCGCGGTGGGCTGCAAGTTCGCTGCCACCGTATCCACCGGATAAAAATGCAGGCCGTCCAGCGATTCCCAGACATGCAGGTAGCTGCTGGAGGTAAAGCGATTGGCGATGCCGATGCCGATGAAACGCCCCACCTGCGGCAGATATTTAACATCAGTCTGGTCTTCCGCCCAGTCCCGTTCCGAGATCGCATAACCGTGATGCGTTAGCGCTGCGGGCCAGTTCGGATCGTTCGCGGGCGCGGTGGCGACGCGCGTTCTTGGCGTACCTTCATCCACCGTAAAATAAAAATAGATAACGCCATTCTTCACTACCATCGACGGCTCGCCAAAACCCCAGTTATCGGCTGAACCGGTATATCTGACAGCCGGGGAAGGCGTTCCGCCCCAGCCCGAGCCGTTCCATTTCTGATAGCCTCCATTCGGCTGGGTAGATCGCGCCACGAACACATGATTGGTAAAACCACCGGCGGTGGAGTTTTTGGTGCCGGTATAAGCCAGGTAGTACCAGCCGCCGATCTTGATCACATTGGGGTCGCATACCGCCCAGCCGTCCAGCGAACCGGGGGTGGGGGCCAGCGCAATGTTTTCCGCGCCCCACGAAACACCGCCATTGCTCGAATGCTTGTAGCGAATGTAGTCAGCTATGTTGATATCCGGATCACCTTGCGAGCAGGCCCAGAAATGTAACTGGTTGCCGGCGTGGCGAACAAGCGCCGGGCCATAGCGATACGAAGGCCCGGTATTTTTGCCCTCTCCGTGCCAGGGCAGACCGG
>JALXFQ010000081.1 GCA_027067235.1 Gammaproteobacteria bacterium | reverse complement strand
TGCATCGAGGCAACAGCGCTGACGCGTACCATGAGCAAGGAATCAATCGCGACAACAATGAAAAAGGCCCTGGACAATCTGATGGTCTGGCTGGGTACCCGTCTGGCGGAATACCTGAACAGCCCGATACGCACCTACAAGCCGTTTGCCACCCATGCGGCGCCGGTACTGGAAAAGTTTCTGCAGCCGGGCGATGTGCTGCTGGTGGAAGGCAATTCGCGTATCAGTACCGCGATCAAATACCTGACGCAATCGACCTGGTCGCATTCGGCCATTTTTGTTGGCGATACCGGCATACGCTCTGACGAGGGCGAGCCATGCACCCTGATAGAGGCCGAAGTATCGAAGGGCGTGATTGCCGTGCCGCTGTCCAAATACCGGGATTTCAACACCCGTATCTGTCGCCCTGTGGGGCTGAAACGGGCCGACCGCCAGGCGGTGATCGACGAGGTAAAGGATCAGCTCGGCAATGCCTATGACCTGAAGCACATTTTCGATCTGGCGCGTTATCTGTTCCCGACGCCGCCGGTGCCGGTGCGTTTTCGCCGGCGCATGCTGGCGCTGGGCAGCAATGACCCGTCGCGGGCGATATGCTCCACGGTCATCGCCCAGGCTTTTCAGCACGTGAAATACCCGGTGTTGCCGCGCATCACTCACGCCGGCATGGAGGGAGGTTTGCATTACAGCGAGATAGAAATACTGCATATCCGCCATCACAGTCTGTTTGCACCACGGGATTTTGACCTGTCGCCGTATTTTCGCATCGTAAAACCGACCATCGAGCGTGGCTTCGATTACCGCAAACTGCAATGGGCGCCCGGTGAGCCGGAACTGGACGAACCGGAACAGACTGTGCCTGCGCCGCAGGCGAAGGACAAAAAGAAAAAGAAGACCAAAAAGCTGGGGCAGCAGGCCGAATAAACAATGGCATGGAGCGGTTCTGGCCCTGTCCCTGCTACAATGCGCGGGCGCAACCACAGGCACAACAAAGAATCCCGATGAAATTCCGTGTCGTTACCTACAACATGCATCGAGCCATTGGTCTGGACCGGCGCTTTCGCCTTGACCGGGTGGAACAGATCCTGCGCGGCCACAATGCCGACATCGTGTTGTTGCAGGAAGTGGACAATGGCGTGCCGCGCTCGCGCAAGCTGAATCTTGCCGAGGAGCTGGCGCGTTCTCTGGACTATCCCCATTACGCCCTGGGCCACAATGTGAAATTGCGCGAAGGGCATTATGGCAATGCCACATTGAGCCGTTTTCCCATTGAGTACGAGCGCAATATAGATCTCACGCTGGAGGGCCGCAAGGCGCGTGGATGTCAGCATACCTCCATAACGCTGGCAAATAAGGCCGGAGAATGTTATCCATTGGAAGTGTTCAATTTACACTTGGGACTGTCGGCGCGGGAACGCCAGGCGCAGGCGGGCATGCTGGGCCGATCGCCGGAATTCGCCGAACTGGATGCCAGTACGCCGTGTCTGGTGGCGGGTGATTTCAATGACTGGCGTTCGTTGTTGCGGGCGTTCTACGTGGAAGGCATGGGCCTGGCCTGCGCCACCGATCATGAAACCGGACAGGGGCCGAAAGCCATAAAAACCTATCCGTCATTCTCGCCGCGTGGTGGCCTGGACAGGATTTACTATCGTGGCGGTTTGCAGTTGTTGAATGTCCAGCGCAGTCGTTACAAGGTGGCGCGTATCGCCAGCGATCATTTACCCGTGGTGGCCGATTTCAAGCTGATAAACAGAGAGAAAAACTGAATGGCGCAACCACCCGAAATGACGACGGTGCCCCTGGTCATACTTGCCGGCAGTGACCCGAATCCTGCGGCGCTGCCGGAAAGCGGCGCCGGACTGCATCCCATTCGCGGTTACAAGGGCATGGATCTGGTGGTCCATGGCGAGCCGCTGATCGACCGGGTGGTGGACAGCTATGTTGCCAGTGGCGAATTTTCCCCGGTTTTCATCGCCGGGCCGGTGGGGATATATGGTTCCGAGCGCAAGAGCGCCCGGGTCATCGATACCGATGGCCATGTTGGCGAGAACCTGCATCGCGCCATCGAAGTCGTGGAGAACACCCGCGGCGCCGGGCCGCTGGCGATATCCGCCTGCGACATCCTGCCCGATGCCAGAGATCTGAACAAGGTCATGGCCGACTATCATGCCCATGCGCCGCTGGATTTCTGGTTTCCCTTCATTACCGCCCCGGAGCAGCCGCAGAAGATCGGCGCCTCGTTCTGGAAGCCGCGCTATCGCATAGCGCCGGAACCGGGAGCGCAGGCGCAGGATATCCTGCCCGGCCATCTGGCTGTGATCGATCCGCCGGCCCTGCGCATGTCGCTGATCTACCGCGTGCTGGATCTGGCTTATCGCACCCGCAACCGGCCCATACTGTATCGTCAGACCGTCATGGCTTTCGGGACGCTGGCGGCCTTGCTGGGGCGGGATCTGAAAAACCTGTTCATGTTGCGTTTGCCCACCTTCACCTGGACCGTGTTGTATCACAGTACGGTGCTGGCCCTGCGTTTGCGCAAAGGTGATATCAGTGCGCCGGAAATGGCCACCAGCCTGCGCAAGATATTCGTCCATTACCGTCACAGAAAACGCTATCCGCAACGTGGTGGTCGATTGCCATTGATGAATGCCCTGAGCCTGGCCAAGGACATTGATACGGAAGAAGAGGCGCGGGAAGCTGAACTCGACGTTTGATCCGGGCGGGGCGCTGACCGTCGACGCGCTGCTGCAGCTGGCCAGGAGCGAGCTGGAGCCGGTTTCCGACACGCCGCGGCTGGATGCCGAGGTGCTCATGCGTCAGGTCTTGCGCACCAGCGCCGCCGGTCTTATCGCTCGTGGCGGGGAGTTGCTGGACCGGAAAACGGCCGCAGGCTTCCGGCGCCTTGTCGCTCGCCGCCGGCGCGGCGAGCCCGTCGCCTATATCACCGGCGAGCGCGAATTCTGGTCCATGAGCCTGCATGTGACGCCGGATACGCTGATACCGCGTCCGGAAACCGAACGTCTGGTGGAGCTGGCCCTGGAACGCATACCGGCGCGTGCCGACTGGACCATCGTCGACCTTGGCACCGGTTCGGGCGCCATCGCCCTGGCCATCGCCAGTGAGCGTCCGAACTGCCGCGTAATTGCCACCGACCGTTCGCTGGCGGCGCTGGCGGTTGCGCAAGACAATGCGCAAAAACACCATCTGCGACATATCCGTTTTGTGCATGCCGACTGGCTGGATTTCAAGCATGACCGCCAGTATTCCATGATTCTGTCCAATCCGCCCTATATCGAAAAAAATGATCCGCATCTGTGCCAGGGCGATGTGCGGTTCGAGCCGCATACAGCGCTGGTATCCCCACAGCAGGGCCTTGCGGATATCCGCAAAATCGCGCAACAGTCCCTGACCCGTCTCGTGGCTGGCGGATATTTGCTGGTCGAATGTGGCTACCGGCAGGGCGAGGCGGTGGTGGCCTGCATGCAGGACAGTGGTTACGACAAGGTATTGTTGGAGCAGGATACGGCCGGCCGCGACCGGGTTGCCATTGGGCAAAAAACCGCTTGATGGCGGGGCGCAGAGCGGAATCTCAACGGCTACCCCGGGTCGTCTTCTCCTTTCCACGGGTATTTCACATGGCCGTAGCGCACGATGAATACTGAAATGGTGAGCAGCAGGATAGTGCCGCCGATGGCGAGCATGCTGGTGGAATCGAGGCTTTTCGATTCCAGAATGATGTACCGCGCCAGCGCCACGATGGCGATATAGATGGGGTAACGCACCGGCAGCTTGTGCTCTTCGTAATAAATGCCGACCATGGCAATGACCTCCAGATACAGAAACATCAGCAGCAGATCGCTGAGGCGTACTTCATGACGCTCGATGATGGCCAGAATTTCCTGGGCGACGGCCACCAGGGTAGCGAGCATGACGATGAGCAGCAGAACATGCTCTGCCAGATGGATGAATTTGCGAACGGGTTTGGTGGCCATGTGCATTACACTTTATTATTAGAGCATGGCAATATACAGAAACCGCGCGGCGAGATGAATAACTTAAGTGAATCAGGCGACGGCGTGCATGGTATTGATACCGGCTATCACCGGCGACATTTCGATGCCGCCTATCTGATTGTGGAAAACGGCGCGGCGGCTTTCGTCGATTGCGGCACCAGTCATTCTGTCCCGCGGTTAATGGCGGCACTGGCACAGCGTGAGCTTCAGCCAGCGGATGTGAAATGGCTGTTGCTGACACATATTCATCTGGATCATGCCGGTGGCGCGGGGCGTCTGCTGGCGCAGTGCCCCGAGGCGCAGTTGCTGGTGCATCCGCGCGGCGTCCGGCACATGGCGGAGCCGTCGCGGCTGGAAACGGGCGTACGCGCGGTCTATGGCGATGCGGCCTATGACCGGCTCTATGGTCCGTTGCAGCCGGTCGCGGCCGATCGCATCGTTGCCGCCGAACACGGGCTGACGGTGGAGTTGAACGGCCGCGAGATCAGGGTGATGGATACGCCGGGCCATGCCCGCCATCATGTCTGCTTTCTGGACCGGAAAAGCGCCAGCGCCTTTACCGGCGATACCCTGGGCGTGGCTTACCCGGAACTGACGCTGGACGGCGAACCTTTTGTTTTTCCGCCGACATCACCGGTGGATTTCGATCCTGAGGCCTGGCATGACTCGCTGGAAAGGCTGGGGCGAAGTGGTGCGCAAGGCTTCTGCCTGACGCATTTTGGCAGCATAGACAACAACAGCCGGACGATCGACGCCATGCACCGGCGCATTGACGCCTTTGCCGAACTGGCCCTGCAAACGCCATCGGCGCAGTTACCGCAAAAACTGGCTGATTTCCTGCTCGGCGAAGTGAAAAAACACGGCTGTCGGCTGCCTGACGAGGAGGTTCTGTCGATATTGGCGCTGGATATTGATTTGTGCGCGCAGGGGCTGGCCATCTGGAGCAAGCGGTCGCATCCAGGGGTCTGAAATCAAACTATGTAACAATATGCGGCCCGATCTGAATTATCGACTTAACGCAAAGAAAAACTGACCCGGCCAAACGAGGAGCACAACAATGAAAAAACCACTGGTAGTTACGGTAACCGGCGCCGCCGGAGAAATCGGCTACGCCATCACCCCGCGCATCGCTTTTGGCGCCATGCTGGGCGAGGATCAGCCGGTGATCCTCAAACTGCTGGAAATCCCCCGCGCCATGGCGGCGCTGGAAGCGGTGGAAAAGGAGCTGTTTGACTGCGCCTTTCCGCTGTTGCAGGAAGTGGTGATTACCGACGATCCGGCAGAGGCCTTTCGCGACTGCGACGCCGCGCTGCTGATCGGCTCGCGTCCGCGCGGGCCGGGCATGGAGCGCTCCGACCTGCTGGAAGCCAATGCGCCGATATTTGTCGAGCAGGGCCGCGCTCTCAACGACCACGCCTCGCGCGATGTCAAAGTGCTGATTGTGGGCAATCCGGCCAACACCAATGCGCTGATCGCGTCCAGCAATGCGCCGGACATCCCGGTTATACAGTTCTCCGCCATGACCCGCCTGGACCACAACCGCGCCGTGGCGCAACTGGCGCACAAGGCCGGCGTCAGCGCTGGCGAGATCAGCAAGGTCATTATCTGGGGCAATCATTCGTCCACCCAGGTGGTGGACGTGCACCACGCCGAGATCGGCGGCCGGCCGGCGCTGGATGTGCTGGACGTCGAGTGGATACAGAAAGATCTGATACCCACCGTGCAGCATCGCGGCGCGGAAATCATCAAGCTGCGCGGTCGCTCCAGCGCCGCATCCGCCGCCAATGCCGCCGTTTACTGCATGCGCGACTGGTTCGGTTCCACATCCCCCGACGACTGGGTGAGCATGGCGCTGGCGAGCGGCGGGCAATATGGCGCCGATGAGGGCCTGTTCTACTCCATGCCGGTCATTGTCGACAACGGCACGCCGCGCGTGGTCGAGGGACTGGAGCTGTCGGATAGCTGTCACCAGTTTCTGCAGCTGACCCTGGATGAGCTGCGCAGCGAGCGCGACGCCGTGCGTAAATTTCTGTGAATCGTCTGCCTGGCCGATGTCCACCCCGGCCACGTCGAAACACCTGGCTGCAATTTTCACTGGCCTGGCCGGGGGCGGGGTGTTACAACTCCGGAACCTGAACATGGATGCCTGAAGCATTGAACACTGCCCCCGTATTACTTGTCATTTTTGATGGATTTGGCGTCAATCCCAGTCGTCTGGACAATGCCTGGGCGCAGGCGAAAACGCCGAATCTGGACAAATATTTTCGCGCCAATCCGCATACTGTTCTGCAGGCTTCCGGCCGCGCGGTCGGTCTGCCCGACGGTCAGTTTGGTAACTCCGAAGTGGGCCATCTGACCATCGGCGCCGGACGTATTCTGGAACAGGATCTGTTGCGCATTGCCGAAGCTATCAACTCCGGCGAGCTGGAGCAGCATCCGGTATGGCGGGAAATGCTGTCCGGCACCCGTCGCCTGCATATGGTGGGGCTGGTTTCTGATGGCGGCGCGCATTCCCATATTACCCATCTGCTCCACATGCTGCCGCTGGTGGCGAAGGCGGGCGTGGAGCCGGTGGTACACATGATTACCGACGGCCGCGATACGCCACCGCGCGAGGCGTTGAAGTTTCTCGATGAGCTGGATGACAAGTTCGAGGAAATTGGCTGCGGCCACGTGGCGACAGTGAGCGGGCGTTACTGGGCCATGGACCGCGCGGGGTACTGGGATCGTACCGAACAGGCCTGGAAAGCCATGGTTCTGGGCGAGGGGCTGCATGCGGGCAGCGCGCGCGCGGCCATTGGCGAAGCCTATAATCGCGGTGAATCCGACGAATTCATTCAACCCACCGTGATTGATGATCCGTCCACGCCCGTTATCAAGGCAGATGAGCCGGTGTTGTTTTTCAACTACCGCAATGATCGCGCCCGGCAACTGGTCGAAGCCATCGGCCTGCCAGGATTTGAGCATTTTGATCGTCACGGCGAGCCGCCCCGGTCGGTAGTATGCATCACCCAGTACAAGCATGAGTATCCATTTCCCGTGCTGTTCGAGCCGGAATATCCCGCCGATACGCTGGCGGAAGTCATCAGCAATGCGGGTCTCAAGCAGTTTCATTGCGCCGAAACCGAGAAGTTTCCCCATGTGACCTATTTCTTCAACGGTGGCAGGGAAGCGCCGTTTCCCGGTGAGGAACGCGACGAAATTCCCTCGCCCTCGGTGCCAACCTATGACGAAATGCCGGAAATGAGCGCGCAGCCGGTGGCCGACAGAATGATCGAGGCAGTCAACAGCGGCGAGTATGCTTTTTTGCTGGTGAATTTCGCCAATACCGATATGGTGGGGCATACCGCCCGCGAGCCGGCGGTCATCAAGGCGGTGGAAACGCTGGACCGGGAGGGTGGTCGATTGATCGAAGCGGCGCTGGCGCGAGGGTGTAGAGTCATGTTGACGGCGGATCATGGCAACTGCGATGAAATGATCGACCCCGCCACCGGCGAGCCGCAGACCCAGCATTCGGTGTATCCCGTACCGTTTCTGCTGCTGGGTCAACGCGATGCGAAACTGGGCATAGGACGCGGCGTGGCGGATATCGCGCCGACCATACTGGAATTGCTGGGACTTTCGCGTCCGCCGCGCATGACCGGACGCAGCCTGATACTGAGAGATTCTCTGGAGCTGGAATTATGAGCGAACAAACTTCCATAGCGACGCTGACGCTGAATCCGGCGGTGGATATTACCTATGATGTGAAGCAACTTGTTGCCGACTGCAAATGTTCATCCAGCGCTTCGCGCTATGATCCGGGCGGTAACGGCATCAATGTTTC
>JALXFQ010000080.1 GCA_027067235.1 Gammaproteobacteria bacterium | reverse complement strand
CACGAAGTTGTCGAACGACTTGCGGCAGTTCATGGGCATTTCACTGCGTACACTGGGAAAGCTGGAATGCATTTCGGCGCTGATGGAGCGCGCCACGGCGCGGGCGCTGCGGTCTTGCGGCCAGCCCTTGCCGTGCAGATACTGCTCCGAAACGTACTCCAGTATGGCCAGCGTATCCCAGACCTCGAGATCACCGTCCAGCAACAGCGGCACCTTGCCATCGGAGTTGTATTGCGCCAGCTCCCGCGCAGCGGCGTCGGTAAACAGGGCCAGCCGCCGCTCACTGAATTCGATGCCGCTGTGGCGCATGAACACCCATGGCCGCAACGACCACGAGGAATAGTTCTTGTTGCCGATAATCAGCGTCAGTCCGGTCATGGCTGGTCCTTGCGGATATGCACGTCCCGTTGCGGGAACGGTATTTCGATGCCAGCCTCGCGGAAGGCCTTGTCGATGGCAAAATTGATTTCGCTGACGATGCTCAGGCGGCGGGCGATGTCGCGCACGAAAAAACGCAATTCAAAGTTCAGGGCGCTGTCGCCGAATTCCCGGAACAATACCTTGGGCGGCGCTATGAAATGACTGTCGGTGATAACCCCGGGCTGCTCGCCGACCAGTTTCAGCAGCAGATCGCGCACCTTTTCCGTATCCGAACCGTAAGCCACGCCGATGGGTATGCGCGCCCGTCCCACCGGATCATGCAACATCCAGTTGGTTACCTGACCGGATATCAGCTCGGAATTCGGCACGATAACCTCGGCACGGTCAAAAGTCTGGATTTCGGTGGAGCGTATGTTGATGCTTCTGACATAGCCTTCGGTGCCACCCACCTCGATCCAGTCGCCGGCGCGAATGGGCCGCTCGAACAGCAGAATCAGCCCGGAAACGAAATTGTTGACGATATTCTGCAGGCCGAAACCGATGCCCACCGACAGGGCGCCGGCGATTACGGCGAGATTCCTGAACTCGATGCCGGCCACGGACAGTGAAATCAGCATCGCCAGCACAAAGCCGACATAGCCGAAAATAGTCACAGCCGCATCCTGCGCGCCGCGGTCCAGATGGGCATGCTGTACCCAGGGCCGGGCCAGCTTTTTCTTGATCAGCCGCGACAGGCTCAGTAGCAGTGAAAAAATCAGTATGGCAAGCAGGATACGGCTCGGCACCACATGAAACGAACCCACGTCAAAACCCTGGCTGAGCGCCTCGAACAGCACCAGCTCGCTTTGCCGCGACAGACCCCAGGAACGCAGAACCGCGAAAGCAAAAGCGCCCCAGATGGTCAGCACCGCCAGCAGCCGCATCCACATCAGACCCGGCACGCTTTCACCCGCCTTGACCCGCAGGGTCTTGCGCAGGCGTATTTGCCAGAGCTGGTTGCCGCTGTCGATCTGGTCAAACAGGTCGGAGGCGAAGCGCCCGGCGATCACCGCCAGCGCCAGACTCAGCAGGCTGCCAACCGTGCCGACGACCAGGTAGATGGAAAAATTGCGATAGCCCAGATATTCAGCCAGCAAAGCCAGCAACAACGCCAGCACGATGACCAGACGCAGCCAGCCCGGCAGCATGGACCAGGAAAAATTCCGGATATTCCACATCACCCGGCTGATCAGCAGCACCAGGGCCGTGAGCATGCCGGCGCGCAGCAATTGCAGCAACTCTGTATCCACCAGCCCCTTGACCGGCGTGGCCAGCAACAGGTAGCTGAGCCAGACCAGCAACAGCGCCAGTGACAGACTGCGCGACAGCCGTCGCGACACATGCGGCGAATCCGTCAGATAGGGCGCGGCGGGCGCGCACGGCGACAGCAGGGCGCGAATCAGCACATAAACAGCCAGCGCTACCGAAGCGGATACAAAAAACCGGGTAAGGACGCTGCCGTTGTAACCACCCGACAGCAGAATCAGCGCCAGCGACACTGCCGTCAGCGGCGCCAGTAACGGCAGGAATCGCGCGAAGCAGGCGCGCAGGGCGAGCAGAAAACCGTCGTACACGCCGGGCGCGCCTTCCCGCGCCGGCAGTCTGCGCAATAGCACCCGCTGCCAGATGAATCCGGCCAGCAGGGCTACCAGCGCCAGCAGCCAGACACCGCGCAGATCCGATAGCGCCACGCCGGCGGATTCCTCGTCGGCCCGGAAGCGCCGGACATCCCACCAGGGCCTGTCTGCCGGATGCGTGGCAAAGCCTTCGATCACCGCTATCAGGTTCGGGCCACGGTCAAACAGTCGGGTTTTCACCTCGCGCGACAGGCGCTGTTTCAGCTTTTGCGCCAGTTCGCTGCTCTGTATCAGCAGCAATTGACAGGCGTTGATGCGGTTCTTCAGGTCCGTGACCTGTTTTTTCAGCTCTTCCCGCTTGCGCGTGACATCGGCCGGCTCCCCCGCCACCGGCTCGCCCAGCGCTTCCAGATTGCGCCGGGCCTCAGTCATGTCGCCCTTGCCGCCGTCCACACATTTTTGCGCGCGGTTCTGGATCTGGGTGAGCAGCTTGACATCCCTGTCCACATCGTCCTGGCTCAGCGCCACCAGGCCCAGTTTCTTTTCTATCTGCCCGACCTGTTGTGTCATGCTGGTCAGCCAGACATCGGGGGCAGGGTCAGCCGCGCGCGCCGCAGCCCCCGTCAACACCATGATGACCCCGAAAAACGCGAAAAAGACTGAAATCTTGTTACTCATGCTGGCGCACCAACCGTTGAAAACAGGCCCGGAAAACCATCACCACCCGGTGCTCCGAACGCTAACCCCCTTGGCGTGGATTATCAACCGGCTGCTGGCAACCTTTGCCAAATTGGCCTATGCTGCGCGGGAGAAAGCCATGACCAAATACAGCAAACATCCGGCAGCCATTGCCGCGCTGAACCGGGAACAGTATCGCATTACCCAGCAGAACGGCACCGAGCAGCCCGGTAGCGGCAAATACCTGCATAACGACGAGCCGGGCATCTACGTGGATGTGGTTTCCGGCGAGCCGCTGTTTTTGTCCACCGACAAATTCGATGCCCATTGCGGCTGGCCCAGCTTTACCCGGCCGGTAAGCGACGACGCCGTCAACGAGCTCAGCGATACCAGCCACGGCATGCGCCGCACCGAAGTGCGTTCGACTCATGGTGACAGCCATCTCGGCCATGTTTTCCCCGATGGCCCGCCGCAGCGGGGTGGCCTGCGCTATTGTATCAACTCGGCAGCGCTGCGATTCGTGCACCGTGATGACATGCAGGCCGAAGGCTACGGCGACTATATCGCGCTGCTGGATCGGGCGCTGGATTGATTGAATCGGGGCCAGCGGACAACAGACAGGAACAACCGGACGCACAGACATGAAAACCGAAAAAGCCATACTCGCCGGCGGCTGCTTCTGGGGCATGCAGGAGCTGATCCGCAAACTGCCGGGCGTGCTCGCTACCCGCGTCGGCTATACCGGCGGCGACGTAGCCAACGCCAGCTATCGCAATCACGGCACCCATGCCGAAGGCATCGAGATTCTGTTCGACCCGGAGGTTCTCAGTTACCGCGACCTGCTGGCTTTTTTCTTCCAGATTCACGACCCCACCACGGAAAACCGCCAGGGCAATGATACCGGCCCGTCCTACCGCTCGGAGATATTCTACCTTACGGATGAACAAAAACAGGTGGCGCTGAAAACCATCGAGGATGTGAACGCTTCGGGTCTGTGGCCGGGGCCGGTGGCGACCCGGGTCAGCCCGGCGGGCGATTTCTGGGAAGCGGAAGCGGAACATCAGGACTATCTGCAGCGCTATCCCAATGGCTACAGCTGTCACTACCCGCGCCCGGACTGGGTACTGCCGGAGTCCGGTTAGGCCGCGGCTACCGGTATGGCTACCGGCACGACCGGTTCCGCTGTCGCCCGCGTCAGATCGTCAGTGCAGTACGGCCGGGAACCGTGAAACGACCTGCCCGTCGGCCGCCCACATAAATTTTTGCCTCGCCTTTCGCCGTATGGGAGATATGGGCGCAGCCGGAAGCATCGGTGAAACCGCGGGCCATGCCGCCGCCCAGTACGCCCGCAATGGGTATGTCCACTTTTTTGTTCCGTAGCGGCCGGCCTTTAGCGTCATAGACGCAGACCGTGCTGATCATCGCTGCAGCCGTTTAATCAGCATCTGCGTGGAAGCATCATGCCCGGCGGCTTTTTCCCCGGTCAGCTCGCGCTCGATGACGCCTGCCAGTTGCTTGCCCAGTTCCACGCCCCACTGGTCGAAGGAATTGATTTGCCAGATCACGCCCTGCACAAACACCTTGTGCTCGTACAGGGCGATGAGTGCGCCGAGGTTTTTCGGCGCAAGCTCATCAAGCACAATGGTATTGCTTGGCTTGTTGCCGGGGAAAACCTTGTGTGGTGCGAGACGGTCGATATCCGCTTCGCTCCGGCCTTCCGCCTTTAGCGCGGCGCGGGCTTCTTCCTCGGTCTGGCCGCGCATCAGCGCCTCGGTCTGGGCCAGGCAGTTGGCCACGAGTATTCTGTGATGCTCACCGAGATCGAAGGCGCTGTTTTTCGCGACGATAAAATCGCCGGAAATGTCTTCCATACCCTGATGCAGAAGCTGGAAAAAGGCATGCTGACCATTGGTACCCTGGGCGCCCCAGATCACCGGCCCGGTAGGGTAATCCACCGGCTCTCCGGCACGGGTGACGCGCTTGCCATTGCTTTCCATGTCGAGCTGTTGCAGGAACATGGGCAGCAGCCGCAGGTCGTTGGCGTAGGGCAGAATGGCGTGGCTGGCGTAACCGAAAAAATTGCGATACCAGATGCCGATCAGTCCGAGAATAACCGGCAGATTCTGCTCCATGGGCGTATGCAGAAAATGCTGATCCATTGCGTGCGCGCCATCGAGCAGCTGCTCAAAGCGGTCCATGCCCAGCGCCAGAGCAATGGGCAGTCCAATGGCAGACCACAACGAATAGCGCCCGCCCACCCAGTCCCAGAATTCGAACATGTTGTCGGTATCAATACCGAACGCCTGCACCTTTTCGGCGCTGGTGGACACCGCCACGAAATGCTTTTCCACGGCGCCGTCATCACCCGCTGCGGCCACCAGCCAGTCGCGCGCGGTGTGAGCGTTCACCATCGTTTCACGCGTTGTGAATGTTTTTGATGCGATAATGAAAAGCGTGGTTTCGGGGTTGACTGTGGCCAGCGTCTGGGCAATATCCGCGTCATCGACATTGGACACGAAATGGGTTGCCGGCCCGTCGGCAAAAGGCGCCAGCGCCGTGCACACCATATGCCCGCCGAGATCCGAGCCGCCGATGCCGATATTCACCACATCGGTGATGGCCTTACCGGTATAGCCGCGCCATTCCCCCGAACGCAACGCCCCGGAAAACGAGCGCATTTGCGCCAGCACGGCATTCACGCCCGGCATCACATCCCTGCCATCCACCAGAATCGGCGTATTCGAGCGATTGCGCAGGGCCACATGCAGCACCGGCCGGTTTTCGGTGTTGTTGATGCGCTCGCCACTGAACATGGCCTGACGGCGCTGTTCCAGACCGGACTGTTGCGCCAGCTGTACCAGCAGGGATCGCGTCTCCAGCTGGATACGGTTTTTGGAATAGTCGAGGAACAGCCCGCCCGTTTCCCCGGAAAAGCGCTCGGCGCGCCTTTCGTCCTGTTCGAACAGTTCGCGCAGATGCAGCGAACGCAGCGTTTCGGCGTGCATGCGCAGGGCGCGCCAGGCCGGAAGCTGGGTGGGAAAACTGAAATCATCCATGCTCAGGCCCGGCTCGGGTTATCCGCCGCGTCGCTGATGGGTAAGCGTCTTCCTATTCAATGACTTCCGCCTTTTCGATTATCACATCTTCTTTCGGCACATCGCTGTACGGGCCATGGCTGCCGGTGGGTACGCTTTCGATGGCCTTGACCACATCCATGCCCTTGCTTACCTTGCCGAACACAGCGTAACCCCAGCCCATCATGTCTTTGGACTTGTGGTTGAGGAAAGCATTGTCAACCGTATTGATGAAGAACTGGGCGGACGCGGATTGCGGGTCGTTGGTGCGCGCCATGGCGATGCTGCCGGCTTCGTTTTTCAGGCCGTTGTCGGCTTCGTTTTCCACCGTCTGGTCGGTATCCCGCTCTTTCATGCCGGGCTCCATGCCGCCGCCCTGGATCATGAAACCGGGAATGACGCGGTGAAAAATAACGCCGTCGTAATGGCCCTTTTTCACATAATGCAGAAAGTTTGCCACGGTTTTAGGCGCTTTCTCGGCGTCCAGCTCCAGTTCGATGATGCCCTTGCTTGTGGTCAGGCGGACTTTCGGGTGCTTGTTGTCGGTCATGTCTTTATTGCTCTCTTGCTGTGCGTAAGACGCGCTCGTGGCGCAAGCCATGAGCGCGAAAATGATGACGATGGATAAAATCTGCTTCATTGATTAACCCCTTGGTTGATTATGCTCCAGGGCCAGTATGAAATCCCATTGTTCTTTCGATACCGGCGTCACCGACAGGCGGTTGCCTTTTTGCAGTATGCGCATATCGGCCAGATCCGGATGTTTACGCAGTTCGGCGAGCGTGATGGCCCGATCCAGTTTGCGCACGAACTTCACGTCCACCATCAGCCAGCGCGGATTGTCAGGGTCGCTTTTGGGGTCGTAATACTTCTCGTCCGGATCAAACGCCGTGTGGTCGGGATATGCTTCTTTCACCACTTCCATGATGCCGACGATACCCGGCTCCTTGACATTGGAATGGTAAAAAAATGCCTGGTCGCCGATTTTGAAGTCATCGCGAAACATGTTGCGCACCTGGTAGTTGCGTATGCCGTCCCAGGGCGTGATCAGATCCGGTTCCGCCATCAGGTCGTCGATGCCATAGGCGTCCGGCTCGTTTTTCATCAGCCAGTAATTCATGGGCCGATTGTATCCAGTACCGGTCGATTGCGCGATCACTTTACCGCCGCGATTTCCTTCACCGCCGGTATCACCTTGCCGTTCATCAATACCACGAAATAGTGATACGGCATCCTCGGATCAGCATTTTTCAGTTTCACCAGATAATGCCAGCGCCCTGGAAAGCCTGGCAGCTTGCGAAAAGTAATTTCTTCCAGCTTCGCCTCACCGATCTCCGGCTGATGCCGGGTGATATGCTTTTTAACCACCGCCAGCGCGCCCTTGATGGTCAGCAGCGGCGCGGACGGATCACGAGCCTGCACAGCCGCCATGTCTTTTTTGTCAATAAAGGCCACAACCTTGACATCGTCCATATATTCGAACACCTCGACAGGCAACTGATAGGCCTGCGCGGTGACGCCCGTCAACAGCAGCGCAATGACCAGGACGGCGCTCATCCCCTTACATGAAAACATGATGTAACTCCTGAAAATACGACTATACGGCGCGGCCAGCCCCTCGCCAGGCTATCGCTGAACCGCCCGTTCCGGATCATCCGGAATACAAAGCTGCGCAATCTTACCACTGTTGCAATGAAACGGCGCGGCGTCATGCCAGCAAACCGACCTGACTGCGGGAGACAAACCGGAAAAAAACCGCGCGGACGCAGGTCGCTGTTGTTTCAGCGCACCCGCCTTAATCCATCCGGTGTGACGACACCATCCAGCGCCACGTCCCAGGCATTGGCCTGGATGCCATCCACCTGCTGAAAACCATGGGCGGCGCCCATCAGCACGGGTGGCAGATGGGAACGGCGAAGCTTGTAGGCCAGCGCGCGATCATAATAACCACCGCCCATACCAATACGATTACCGTCGGCGTCGAAAGCCACCAGCGGCATGAACAGCAGGTCCAGACTGCGGGCATTGATACGCCGGCCGCCGACCGGCTCGGGGATGCCAAAACGATTGCTGGCAAAACGCGTGTGCCTGGTTACCGACG
>JALXFQ010000079.1 GCA_027067235.1 Gammaproteobacteria bacterium | reverse complement strand
TTCCACACCCGTATGCGCGGCTTCCATTATTGCGGCGGCGAGTTCGTCACCGCGCTCTTCCTCCGCGAACACTTCGACACGCGCATGGGTGCAAAGCCAGTCTGATGTATAAAAATTGGCATACTCGCCAAAGCCCTTGACCTTGCTCACGCTCATGCCGCGGACGTTCAGCTTTTTCAGCGCTTCTTCCACCGCGTCCAGTTTTTCCGGGCGAATAATCGCGGTTACTTTACAAAAATCCATGATGTTCTCCTTGATTCGT
This sequence comes from Gammaproteobacteria bacterium, assembly GCA_027067235.1. Lineage (GTDB taxonomy): Bacteria > Pseudomonadota > Gammaproteobacteria > QOAV01 > QOAV01 > QOAV01. Next base: position 7,627 of record JALXFQ010000079.1, on the reverse strand, counting down.
ACTCTCCAGTGAGACCCATTCAGATATCCGCTGTTTTCAGGCGCAATGCGTTAGCGATGACAGAAACCGAGCTGAAACTCATGGCGGCCGCCGCGATGACGGGTGACAGCAGCAACCCGGTGACCGGATACAGTATGCCCGCCGCTACCGGCACGCCCAGCGAGTTGTAGATAAACGCGAAAAACAGATTCTGGCGTATATTTTTCATGGTAGCCCGGCTCAGGCGGCGGGCGCGCACGATGCCACGCAGATCACCTTTTACCAGCGTCACGCCAGCGCTTTCCATGGCCACATCCGTACCTGTTCCCATGGCGATGCCCACATGCGATTGCGCCAGCGCGGGCGCGTCGTTGATGCCGTCGCCCGCCATGGCGACAATCCGGCCTTCTGCTTGCAGTTTTTTGACGATTTCCGCTTTCTGGTCGGGCAACACTTCCGCCTCCACCCGGTCAATATCGAGTCTGGCCGCCACTGCTTCCGCGGTAGTGCGGTTGTCGCCGGTGAGCATCACTACCTTGACGCCTTCCCTGTGCAGGTCGCGAATGGCTTCGGGCGTCGATTCCTTGATGGGGTCGGCAACGCCTATGAGACCAGCCGCGCGGCCGTCGATGGCGACAAACATCACGGTCTGTCCCTGTCCACGGCCTGCGTCGGCCTGTCCGACCAGCTCGCCCGGCTCCACGCCCTGATCCTGCATCAGTTTGATATTGCCCAGGGCAACTTTATGGCCATCCACCGTGCCGGTGACACCCTTGCCGGTCACCGAGGCGAAGTCCCTGGCGTCGGCAAACTCGATGCCGCGCTCCTCCGCCCCACGCACGATGGCCTCGGCCAGCGGATGCTCGGAACGCCTTTCCAGGCTGGCGGCCAGCCGCAGCATTTCGTTTTCATCAGAACCCGCAGCCGCTTGCGCCAACACCAGGCGCGGCTTGCCTTCTGTCAGCGTACCGGTCTTGTCCACCACCAGGGTATCGACCTTCTCCATGACTTCCAGCGCTTCCGCGTTCTTGATCAGCACGCCGGCCGAGGCGCCTTTGCCGGTGCCCACCATGATCGACATGGGCGTCGCCAGACCCAGGGCGCAGGGACAGGCGATAATCAGTACAGCAACGGCATTCACCACCGCATGGGCCAGCGCTGGCTCAGGCCCCCAGAATTTCCAGATAATGAAAGTGACGATGGCCACCAGCACCACGATGGGAACAAAAAAACCGGAAACAGTGTCCGCCAGTTTCTGGATCGGCGCACGTGAACGCTGCGCCTCGCTGACCATGCGTACTATCTGTGAAAGCAGGGTGTCGCTGCCGACTTTCTCGGCGCGCATGAGCAGGCTGCCGGTGCCGTTGACCGTGGCGCCGATGAGACGATCACCTTCCTGTTTGCCCACAGGAATGGGTTCGCCCGTTACCATGGATTCATCGACCGAACTGGAACCTTCGATGGCCACGCCATCAACCGGGATCTTCTCGCCGGGTCGAACCCGCAGCACGTCACCCGGCTTGACATGCTCCATGGGAATGTCTTCCTCGCTGCCGTCGTCACGCACGATGCGCGCTGTATTTGGCGCCAGACCCAACAGCATTTTTATCGCCGCATTGGTATTGCTGCGCGCCTTCAGTTCCATGACCTGCCCCAGCAGCACCAGGGCGGTTATCAGAGCCGCCGCCTCGAAATAAACCGGTACGGTACCGTCTTCCCGCCGCATCACTGGCGGGAAAATATCGGGAAACAACAGGGCAACAACGCTATACAGCCAGGCGACCGACACGCCCAGAGCGATCAGGGTGAACATGTTCAGGTTCCAGGTCCTGACCGATTGCCAGCCGCGCACGAAGAATGGCCAGCCACCCCACAACACCACCGGCGTCGCCAGCGTAAACTCGATCCATTGCACCGTGCGCATACCCAGCCCATCGGGCAACCACTGGGGCACAAGATCCGCCACCATGGCCAGCAGAAACACGGGGATCGCCAGCACCGTACTGAGACGGAAGCGCCGCGTCATATCGTCCAGCTCTTCGTTGCCTTCTTCCACGTCCACCGTACGCGGCTCCAGCGCCATGCCGCATTTCAGGCAACTACCCGGGGAATCCTGAATGATTTCCGGGTGCATCGGGCAAGTGTATTCAGTCCGCGTCGGCGCAACCGGCTCAGTCAGCGGCTCCAGCGCCATGCCACACTTCGGACATGCGCCAGGCTTGCTTTCCCGGATTTCCGGATGCATCGGACAGGTATAAACCGCGCCAGTAACCGCAGGGGCAGCAGGCTGATGCGGATGCGCGTGATCGTGTTCATGCTGTGATTCATCCGACGTTTCAACTTCCGGCTTTACCACCCAGGCGTCCGGGTCAGCTTCGAACTTGTGTTTGCAATGCTCGCTGCAAAAAAGAAGATCGCGCCCATCGGCGCGCAGCCTGTATTGACTGTCCGGCGTTACTTCCATACCGCAGACCGGATCCTTGAATACAGCTTTGTTATTGGTTTTATCGCTCATATTTACCATGATCCTTCTCCTGAATTCCCCGTTAACTTATCCCTACCTTACAACTTGCGTGTTACACACAGGTCAAGCGGGTTTATTCAGGTTTGTTCCACCACTGATTCGATCAGGTGACAGATGCTGTCACCGTCCGGCATGCCATCCGGCATCTCGTCCCATGTGGCCACAGCGTGCTCCATGCGCTCCTGAAGCTTGATCATGTCATCAATTTTCTGGCGGTTTTCCTGGATGCGGTTGCGAATGATCTCGCGCACATCCGGACAGGGCGATTCGCCGTGTTCCGCGTGAGAAATGATTCTTCCGATTTCGTTCAGGGTATAACCCAGCTGTTTCGCCATGCGTACGAATCTGAGCAGCGCTACATCCCTGGCCGCAAACACGCGATAGCCGTTTTCCCGCTGTCCGGCAGGCTGTATCAGGCCAATACGCAGATAATAACGGGCGACGTGAGCCGGTACGCCACTGGATTTGGCCAGTTGATTGACTGTCAGCATATTTCCTCTTTATCCGGGGTTGAAGCGTCTGCCGGTCACAGCAAACGCGCCAAACCCGTGAGATTCACCTGCTTTTCTGCAAATCCACCAGCTGCTGCAACAGCGCCTCGATATGGGCCAGACTGGCTTCCATCTTTTTCATGTGCGCCTGCATCATTGCCTGCTTTTTCTGCATCATCTGCATGCGGGACATGCCGCCGCGACCACCCATCATCGGCATACCGCGCTGATGACGCTGCATCATGCGCATGTCGCCGTGCGGACCGCCCATCATGGGCATGCCGGCTCGCGGTCCGCCGCGCATCATCTGCCCGGGGGCCATATTGTCGCCCTGCCCGGCCTGCATGGGCAGGGGTTGCTGGCCGTTCATTCCCGACATGCCCTGCTGCGGCGTGCTGTTGGCCTGGGAGGCGTTGCTGTTTTCGGCCATGGCGGACAGGGAAATGGCGGCAATCATCGTTGCAGCGGTCAGGCTAGTGATTAACTTCATGGTTATATCCTCTTGAAACGTTGGTTGAATAAAACATTGGCGCCACCTTGCAAGGTGTGTTCTGCGCACAGGTCAAGCAGTTGTTGGTTTACATTTTCTACCCCTCTTCTACTCCACGGTGACGGTGATTTTTTCGGAAAGCAGCGGCGGATCCTGGGGCTCGTGGTCCTCATCGCCCAGCAGCAGTTGCAGAGTGTGTTTGCCCGGCGGCAGAGTCAGCACCGCCTCTGTTTCACCCTGGTCGAAATGTATGTGGTGCGCGTCGGATGGAATCGGCTCGTCCAGATTCGGTGGCGTATCCACGTCCAGCAACAAATGATGATGGCCCGCGGTGTGGCGTTTTTTTGACCTGGTGCCAGCGGGGGTAATGCCAAAACCTTCGATGCCAAATTTCAGTTTCACCGGGTTGTGAACCACCGCGCCATCTTCCAGCCCGATGAACCAGACCCGAGCGCCTTTGGGCGGCGAATGGGCGAAAGCCTGCGTCGCCGCGGTGGTCGTGAACGCCATAATCAGCGCGATAATCGTTGCTTTATTCATGTCTTCTCCTTATTCATTCAGCCGCAGTTCCCGACGCAGCCTGCGCTCGGGACTGCGCATGACTCATCGTTAGAACCAGATCCGCACGCCGGCCAGCCAGCGCACATCGGATGTATCACCGCCTTCTTCCGCGATATAGTCCGCTGTGCCGCCGTAATAGCGTGTCCAGTCCACGCCGATATACGGCGCAAACTCACGCTTGAACTCATGGCGCAAACGCAACCCGAGGCTGGTGTCTGACAAACCCGATCCAATACCGGACTCTGGATCGTCCTTGCCGTAGACGTTGATTTCTATTTCTGGCGAAAGCACGGTCTTCTGGGTCAGCATGATTTCGTATTCCGCTTTCAAACGAACCGACGTTCGCCCTTCTTCGCCGACAAACAAAGCAGCATCCGTTTCAAAGAAATACGGCGCCAGTCCCTTGATGCCGATGGTTGCCCAATCGCGGGTGACGGGCCTGAAATCCCTGCGGAAACCTGCCTGCACATCCCAGTAAGGCGCGATGGCGTGGCTGTACAGCAGATGCAGTTCCGCTTCTTCCGTCTTGCCGCCAACGCGTTCACCTTCGGTTTTAAGCCACAGTTTGTTCAGATCCTTGCCAATCCTTGCTTCGCCTTCCCAGACAAACGGGTCATCGCCATCACCGGGGCGGATTTCGAGCTGGCTAAACATGAATTTGGCCAGTAACGGGTCATCCACCATGTGCAAAGCCTCGGGAAAGGGCACGGGAATGTCGTCTGGCGCGGAACCATCGCTCACCGGCAGCGTCGCTTTGGGCGCGGCATGATGCATTTTTGAATGATCCATACCCTGGTGCTTCAGGCCATCGCCGGCGGCAAATGCCAACGCCGGGATAGTCAGATACAGGGCTGTCGCCAATAGAGCTTTCTTCATCGTGATTCTCCTGTTCTTGCCTTCATCCATTACGCCACCACCACCCGGCGGAACATGCCTTTCATGTGGTAAAGCAGGTGGCAGTGATAGGCCCACTGTCCCTTCGCGTCGGCCGTCACCTGATAGCTGATCTTCGCCCCGGGCTGGGCAATAACCGTGTGTTTTCTTGGCAAATAACCGGGGTCGCCGGTTTCCAGCTCGCTCCACATGCCATGCAGGTGGATGGGATGATTCATCATGGTGTCGTTGATGAGGGTAATGCGTACGCGCTCGCCGTATTTCAGCAGAATGGGTCTGGCGTCATTGAATTTGACGCCGTTGATGGACCACATGTAGCGCGACATGTTGCCGGTCAGATGCAGTACGATTTCACGGCCTGGTTCGCGTTTGTCCCGGATTGGTTCCAGATTGAAAATATCGGCATAAGTAAGCACGCGCCGTCCGTTGTTGCGCAGCCCCACGCCCGGGTCGTTCAGACGCGCTTTCGGCATGGGGGCCAACATATCCACCTGCGGGCCCAGCCTGACGGGAACGCGTAGCGTTCTGGCGATCTTCTTCATGTCCATCATGTCGGCCATGTTCATGGACATGTTCCCGCCCATGTTCATGGCCCCGCGATCCATCTTGCCCATGTCATGCCCCATCATGGAGCCATGATCCATGCCCATGTCGGTCATGGTCAGTGTCGGCACCGGGTCCAGCGGCGGCACCGGCGCGGTCAATCCCGACTGGCTGGTCAAGGTGCCGCGCGCATAACCGGAACGGTCTATGGCCTGCGCAAAAATCGTGTAAGCGCCCGCTTGTGGCTCGACAATCACGTCGTAGGTTTCCGCCACGCCGATGCGAAACTCGTCGATGCCCTCGACCGGCCGGATATTCTGACCGTCTGAAGCCACAACGGTCATTTTCACACCGGGAATGCGCACATCGAAAAAGGTCATGGCCGAGCCGTTGATAAAGCGAAGTCGAACGCGTTCGCCCGGCCTGAACAGACCTTCCCAGCCTTCCGCGGGCGTTCTGCCATTGGCCAGGAAAGTGTAGGTCCATCCGGTGACATCCGAAATGTCCCGGTCGCTCATGCGCATCTGGTTCCACATCTTGCGGTCTTCCAGCGTTCGTGAAAATCCCTTGCGCTTCACGTCATCCACAAAATCGCCGAACGTGCGTTCACGCAGATTGTAGTAATGACTGAGCTTTTTCAGCTTTGCATAGACCCGTTCAGGGTTCTCGTCAGTCCAGTCAGACAGGACGATGACATGCTCCCTGTCGAACTTGACCACATCTGATTCCCGCGGCTCAATGACAATGGAACCGTACATGCCGGTTTGTTCCTGAAATCCGGTGTGGCTGTGGTACCAGAACGTGCCGTTCTGGGCAGCCCGAAACTTGTATATGTAAGTCTCACCCGGCGCGATGCCGGCGTAACTCAGACCCGGCACGCCGTCCATGTTGCTGGGTAATATCAGCCCATGCCAGTGAATGGACGAACTCACGGACATGTTGTTGGTAACGCGAATGGTGATCTCGTCACCTTCGCGCATACGTAATGTGGGCGCGGGAATGGAGCCGTTAATGGCGGTCGCAGTGCGCGGCTGACCGGTAAAATTCACCACCACTTCGTCAATGCTCAGGTCGAATATCGGACCGTCGAGAATCGGTACATCCGGATTCGGCGCGGCGCGCAGCAAGGCTGGCGAAAGCATGCCGAGGCTTGCCAGCATGCCGCTGGCGCTCAGGCCCTGCACAAAACGTCGCCGGCCGGTGTCAATGGTGGTTATTGCATCTGATTTACGTTTCATCATGTTTCCTCGAACGGGGTTGTTTCCGGAACTGATTAACGCACCGCGGGCAATGCGGAACTTCACGCCAGGGCGTGAACGACGTGAATCAGTGTCGGGGTCGGGTTCGGTGTTCGAATGCCAGCGTCGAAAGTCGCCGGATCGAACGGGGATCAGATGAGTATGGGAGGTCTGAGGAAACTGAATTGCATGGACGGGACCGTGCCTTCAATCATCGGCATATAGAGCCCGGATACGGAGAGATCGGGAAGATCGAAGGCGCTGGACAGCATGGCGCTGCCGCCATGAGCGGCGCACACGCCACAATGGCCAGAGCCGCAGTCATGGCAGCTGGAATTCTGTTCCATGGCACAATGCTGGCAAGCGTTACCACTGTCAGCACTGGAGGCATGCGCAGTATTTGCGTGAGCATCATCGTGCTGAAAAGCATGCAGCGCTTGCATGGCATGCATGCCGCCCGCGTTTTTGCAGTCAAAAATTCCGGCCAGCGCCACCGGCAACTGGGCCAGACCCAGCAGCAAGGCGAACACAACAGCCAGTCGTTTCTGGAATATGCGGTACATGTCGCGAATATACTACATACGATTGATTCTCATTACAACCATTTCAGGTTGCAGCAGAGCAGGATTATTCACAGCCTGGCGCATGGGTAAAAGACGTTCGCGCAATACTCCCGCGATAACCACCAAAGGCATGACGTTTGCAGCGGAATCACTGGGAAGCCGCGGCAGCCAGAGCCGGGCCCGGCGCCACGCACACAGCCAGCCGCCATTCCTTTTACCACAGATGTTGCGCAGCCGAATCAGTTTTCCATGGAAGGATCGTATTCACCCTGCCTCGCCAGGCTGTTCAGGCGTGCGCGTTTCAGCAGGGCTGCCTGCGCCGCGGGCACATTCTCCGGCTTGCC
>JALXFQ010000078.1 GCA_027067235.1 Gammaproteobacteria bacterium | reverse complement strand
GCGTCTTCGTCATGCTCCACCACGATCACGGTGTTGCCGATGTCGCGCAAATGGCGCAGCGTGTCCAGCAGGCGCTGGTTGTCGCGCTGGTGCAGGCCGATGGACGGTTCGTCCAGCACATACATGACGCCGAGCAGGCCGGCGCCGATTTGCGATGCCAGCCGGATGCGCTGGGACTCGCCGCCGGACAGGGTGTCGGCAGAGCGTGCCAGAGTCAGATAATCCAGCCCCACGTTGACCAGAAAGCCCAGTCGTTCGGTCACTTCCTTGAGTATTTTGGCGGCGATTTCGGCGCGCCGTCCCTGCAGTTGCAGTTTCTGGAAAAACGCCAGCGTGGCGGCAATGGGCATCTGCGTAATGTTATGGATGCCGTGATCGGCAATGAATACATGACGCGCCTCGGTGCGCAGGCGCGCGCCGCCGCAGCTCTTGCAGGGTCGGGTGCTGATATAGCGCGCCAGGTCTTCGCGCACGGCGCTGGATTCGGACTCGCGATAGCGCCGCTCCATGATCGGAATAACGCCGCGGAAACGGCGTTTGCGGCGATAGACCCTGCCGTTCTGGGTGGTATGCACAAACTCGATGGCGCTGTTGCTGCCATATAACAGAATATTCCGGTGTTCCGCGTCGAGGGCATTCCAGGGCGCGTCGAGGTCAATGGCGTAATGCGCCGCCACGCTTTCCAGCATCGAATAGAAATACTGATGCCGCCGGTCCCAGCCGGACAGGGCGCCGCCGGCAATGCTCAGCTCCGGGTTGCGGATGATCTTGTCCGGGTCGAACAGCTGGCGCTTGCCCAGGCCATCGCAATCGGGACAGGCACCGGCCGGGTTATTGAACGAAAACAGGCGCGGCTCCAGCTCCGACAGCGAATAACCGCAATGGGGGCAGGCGTAGTTGGCCGAAAACAGCAGCTCTTCCGCATTTTCATCGTCCACCAGCGCCACCTTGCACAGGCCGTCGGCGATACCCAGCGCGGTCTCGAACGATTCGGCCAGACGCTGTTTCTGGTCGTCGCGCAAGACAATACGGTCCACCACCACGTCGATGCTGTGCTTGAGGTTTTTTTCCAGCTCGGGCGCCTGATCCAGATCCACCACCTGTCCGTCGATGCGCGCCCGCACGAAGCCCTGGGCGCGCAGTTGGGCGATCAGGTTGAGCTGTTCACCCTTGCGTTCGCTCACCACCGGCGACAGCAGCATCAGCCGCGTGCCTTCGGCCAGCTCCATGATGCGATCCACCATCTGGCTGATGGTTTGCGCATGCAGGCTGACGCCGTGAGTCGGACAGCGCGGCTCGCCGACGCGGGCGAACAGCAGCCGCAGATAGTCGTAGATTTCGGTCACCGTGCCGACTGTGGAGCGGGGATTGTGCGAAGTGGCCTTCTGTTCGATGGAAATGGCCGGCGACAGGCCCTCGATGCTGTCCATGTCCGGTTTTTCCATCAGCGACAGAAACTGGCGCGCGTAGGCAGACAGCGATTCCACATAGCGCCGCTGACCCTCGGCATAGATGGTGTCGAAAGCCAGAGACGACTTGCCGGAGCCGGACAGGCCGGTGATCACCACCAGCCTGTCGCGTGGTATTTCCACGTCGATATTCTTCAGATTGTGGGTGCGGGCGCCGCGTATGCGAATGCTGTTCATGCAGACTTCCGGGTTTATGTCCGAACCCGCGACAAAAGGCGATTTTTTGGCGGCGGGCAAACTGTTACTATACGCCGAATTTGCATTACGGATAAAGCGGAGACGAACGAAATAAAATGGCAATGACGGGGACAGAAAAACGCGCGGTCAATTCACTGGCCGGTATCTTCATGCTGCGCATGCTGGGCTTGTTTCTCATATTGCCCGTGTTTGCCCTGTATGCGCAGGGGCTAAAGGGCCAGACGCCTTTTCTGATCGGCCTGGCGCTGGGGGCTTACGGCCTGTCCCAGGCCCTGTTGCAAATACCCTTCGGCATGATGTCGGACCGGCTCGGGCGCAAGCGCGTTATCACCGCCGGACTGATCCTGTTCGCCATCGGCAGCGTCATTGCCGCCACCTCGGACAGCATCCACGGCGTGATTATTGGCCGGGCGGTACAGGGCTCCGGCGCCATCGCCGCCGCAGTCATGGCGCTGACCGCCGATCTGACCCGGGAAGAATACCGCACCCGCGCCATGGCCACCATCGGCGTCAGTATCGGCATGTCATTCAGCATTGCGCTGGTGCTGGGGCCGATACTGGACCGGGCCATTGGCATGCAGGGCATCTTCTGGCTTACCGCCGTGCTGGCGATCATGGCCATCGGCATACTGTATCTGTTTGTGCCCAATCCGGTCAGCATTCGCCACCATTCCGATGCCGAGGTGACGCCCACGCGGTTTGGCGAAGTGCTGAAAAATACCCGGCTGCTGGGTCTTGATTTCGGCATATTTGTGCTGCATTTAACGCTCATGGCGATGTTTGTCGCCGTACCGCTGGCGCTGGCTGAAAAAGCCGGCCTGCCACGCGACCAGCACTGGAAAGTCTATCTGGGCGTGGTGGTGACAGGCTTCATCAGCATGATTCCGCTGATGATCATGTCGCACAAGCCGAAGCTGTTTCGTTATGCGTTTTCCGGCGGTATCGCCTTGCTGATACTGGCGCAGGCGGTGTTGTATCTGGAGGGCGACGCGCTGGTCTGGATCGTGATCGGACTGTGGATATTTTTTACCGGCTTCAATCTGCTGGAAGCCACCCTGCCATCGGTGATTTCGCGTATCGCGCCGGTGGACAACAAGGGTACCGCCATCGGTGTTTACAATACCTTCCAGTTTTTCGGCGCTTTTGTCGGTGGCGCGCTGGGTGGCTGGCTGGTCGGCCGCTTCGGGCTGACATCGGTGTTTCTGATGAGCGCGGCATTGCTCGGCGCCTGGCTGGTGGTGGCGTGGATGTCGCCGACGCCGGAGTTTCTGCAAAGCCACCTGCTTCGGGTCAGTGTAGACAATGAGCAGGAAGCGCGGGCGCTGGCCGGAAAGCTGATGAACATACCCGGGGTGGCGGAAGCTGTCGTGGTGCTGGACGATGGTGTGGCTTATCTGAAAGTCGATAAAAAAGTCTTTGACGAGAGCCGGTTGCAGGAATTTTCTCCGGAAAATCCTTGAATACGGGAAAAAACAGACATACATTGAAAACAGGAGAAGGAAGATGGCCAGAGGTATTAACAAGGTAATTCTGGTGGGCAACCTGGGGCAGGATCCCGAGGTGCGGTACATGCCCAACGGAAACGCGGTAACGAACATGACGATCGCCACCACCGAGTCGTGGAACGACAAGCAGACCGGTGAACGCCAGGAAAAGACCGAATGGCACCGGGTGGTGATGTTTCGCAAACTGGCCGAAATCGCCGGCGAGTACCTGAAGAAAGGCTCGCAGGTCTACATCGAGGGCAAGTTGCAGACCCGCAAATGGCAGGACAACAACGGCAATGACCGTTACACCACGGAAATCGTGGCCAATGAAATGCAGATGCTGGGCAGTCGTGCTGGCGGCGGCCAGTATCAGAATCAGGGCCAGAACAATCAAAGCCAGGGCAGCGGCGCCTTCGACAAGCCGTCATCGTCAGCCCCGGCCCAGAAGCAGGGCGATGCGCCGGCCGGTCCGCCCGACTTCGACGACGACATACCGTTTTAGCATTTGACTGGAAACATGAACCGGGCAGGTGAGTATGGACAAGGAAACCAAATCGCGTTTTGCCAGCTTGATCGAATCGCAGGATTCGGAATTCGACTTGGCGGAAGCGGCTTTGCTGGTGGCGAAGGAAGAATATCCCGAGCTTGACGTCGATAACTACCTGCGCAAACTGGATCAGATGGCCGACATGGTGCGTCATCGCCTGGGCGACAATCCCACGCCCAACGAAATCGCCCTGGCCATCAACGAAACCTTTTTCAGCTTTACCGGCATGACCGGCAACTGGAACGAATACTACGACCCGCGCAACAGCTACCTGAACGACGTGCTGGATCGCAAGCTCGGCATCCCCATTACCCTGTCAGTGGTCTATATCGAGCTGGCGCGGCGTCTTGGCCTGTCGGTGGAAGGTCTCGGCTTCCCCGGTCACTTTCTGGTGAAATACGCCATCGACGACGGCGAAGTGGTACTCGACCCGTTCCACGGCGGCCAGTCTCTCAGTCTGGAAGAACTCGATCGGCGCCTGCAGGAGGCGCTGGGCGATGATTTTCCGGGCCTGGAATATGCGCCCCATTTGCTCGACGCCACGCCCAAGAAAGAAATACTGGCGCGCCTGCTGAACAACCTGAAAGGCATCTATCGCGCCAATTCGCAATGGGAAAAGGCGCTGTCGGTGCAGAACCTGATACTGCAGATGGGGGGCAACGACCCGGCCGATGTTTTCGACCGTGCGCGCCTGCTGGAGCGTCTGGAGTGCTTTGACAGCGCCAGACGGGACTACCAGGATTTCATCAAACTGTCGGATGATGAAGACAGACTGCGTATCGCACGGCACCGGCTGGTGGATCTGATTCAGAACAGCCCGGCGCTCAACTGACGGGCTGCAGGAAAGGCCGGCGATGAAGCCGGGCGGTCTTCTTCGTCAATAGTCTTTGCTGCAGAAAATGCCCGCGGCCCTGGGCGGGCGACAGTCTCGTGTGGTTCGGCCTTGCCTTGCTGGCGTTACAGGGCTGTTTCCAATGCTAAACTTGTGGCATGAAAATCCTGTTGCTGACTCCGCCCATGACCCAGCTCAACACGCCTTACCCTGCCACGGCGTATCTGACCGGTTTTCTCTCCGAGCAGGGCTACGAAACAACCCAGCGCGACCTTGCCATCGACGTTTTCCTGTCCATGCTCAGCCGCGACGGTCTGGACCAGATCCGCGAGGTCGTGGAGGAAAACTACGCCGATTCCGAGGACGAAGACCTGCCCGGGGTGATTTTCCAGTTTCTGGCGCGGTTCGACGATTACCGCCGCTGCGTGGAGCCGGTGGTGCAATTTCTGCAGGGTAAAGACCCCAGCCTGGCATTGCGTATCGTTTCACGGCATTTCCTGCCAGAAGGGCCGCGTTTCGATGCGCTGGGCGAGATGGAAGCGGTGGCGGGAGATATGATGGACTGGGCGTTTGGTGATCTGGGTACGCAGGACAAGGCCAAGTATCTGGCGACGCTGTTTATCGACGACCTGGCCGATGTGATTCACACCGGCGTCGATCCGTATTTCGAGATTTCCCGGTATGGGGAACGGCTGGCGGCGTCGAATCCGTCGTTTGATGACTTGCATGATCTCGCCAGTGGCGCGTCCACTTTTACCGGTGAGCGCATCGAGGCGTTTGTCAGACGCTATCTGGATGAGGAAAACCCGGACGTGGTGGGTATCAGCGCGCCGTTTCCCGGCAATATGCTGGGGGCATTGCAGGCGGCGCGGGCGTGCAAGGCGTTGCGGCCAGACATGCCGGTGGTGCTGGGCGGCGGTTTCGTCAACACCGAGCTGCGGTCGCTGACGGATGCGCGGGTGTTCCGGTTTTTCGATTATATTTGCTATGACGACGGCGAGCGGCCGTTGCTGACCCTGCTGGAGTATTTGCAGGGCAGGCGGCCCCGCTCGGAACTGTTTCGCACGCGCTATCTGGAAGATGGCGAGGTAGTTTATGCCGATAACCCGACCCTGCATGATTTTCCCCATCGCGATATCGGCGCGCCCGGCTACGAAGGGCTGCGGCTGGATCGCTATCTGTCTCTCTGCGAGATGCTCAATCCCATGCACCGTATCTGGAGCGACGGGCGCTGGCTGAAGCTGACCATCGCCCACGGTTGCTACTGGTCTCATTGCACCTTCTGCGACCTGAGTCTGGATTACATCAGGCGCTACGACGAGGCGGGCGCTGATCTGATCGTGGACCGCATCGAGCAACTTGTCGCCGAAACCGGACTCACCGGTTTTCATTTCGTCGATGAGGCCGCGCCACCGAAAGTCCTGTTTGCACTGGCGCGGCGGCTGATCGAGAAAAACATCGTCATTACCTGGTGGGGGAATATCCGCTTCGAGAAGACCTTTACCCCGGCGCGTTGCCGGTTGCTGGCCGATTCCGGTTGCGTGGCGGTGAGCGGCGGGCTGGAGGCGGCTTCCGACCGCTTGCTGAAGAAAATGCAAAAGGGCGTCACGGTGGAGCAGGTGGCGCGTATCACCAGAGCCTTCGCCGATGCCGGCATACTGGTTCACGCCTATCTGATGTACGGATTTCCCACCCAGACCACCCAGGAAACGGTCGATTCGCTGGAGCGGGTGCGACAAATGATGCTGAACGGTTGTTTCCAGTCGGCCTACTGGCACCGTTTCGCCGCCACCATCCACAGCCCGGTGGGGATGCATCCTGACGAGTTCGGCGTTAGCCTGCGGCCATTGCCGGAAGTCCATTTCGCCAGCAACGATGTGGATTTTGACGATCCCGTGGGCGCGGATCATGAGGCGCTGGGCAGGGGGCTGAACAAGGCGCTGTACAACTACATGCACGGCATCGGTTTCGAGCAGCCCATGCAGTTCTGGTTCGACATGCCGGTAGGCGAGCCGGATATTGCGCCGGACTATATCGAACGGGTGCTGACGCAGGCACAGGATGATGCGCGACCCGCTCATGGCGCGCAGCCCTGAAACCGGCACCCTGCGTTGCACGGGAAGCCTGATGCATGTGTCCGATCGGCCCGAATTTCCCCGACGCAAGAAGCCTGTTCAATCAGAAAGCGCTGATATACAATCGCGCGTTCCCCCTGCGGACCGGGGGCGGTTACGGGTTTACCGGCGCGCGCTTGCGACCGGTTACTGAACAGAGGAATGATCTTGGAACTGACTGGCGAAATCACTGGCGCGGAAATCGTGATTCAAAGCCTCATCGACGAGGGCGTTGAGCACATATTCGGATACCCCGGCGGCGCGGCCCTGCATATTTATGACGCCCTGCACAAGCAGGAGCAGATCAAGCATATACTGGTGCGCCATGAGCAGGGTGCGACCCATGCGGCGGACGGCTATGCCCGATCCACCGGCAAGCCTGGCGTGGTGCTGGTGACGTCCGGCCCCGGCGCCACCAATACCCTGACCGGCATCGCCACCGCCTACATGGACTCCATTCCGCTGGTGGTGATTACCGGGCAGGTGGCTTCGACCCTGATCGGCGATGACGCGTTTCAGGAAGTGGACGCCGTCGGCGTGACGCGTCCGGTGGTCAAACACAGCTATCTGGTCAAGGATGTAGAAAAGATCGCCGAGACCATCAAGAAGGCGTTTCATATTGCCACCAGCGGCCGGCCCGGGCCGGTGCTGGTGGATATTCCCAAGGATATTACCGCGCAGAAAAGCGCATACAGTTATCCGAAATCGGTAAAAATGCGTTCCTATTCGCCCACGGTGAAAGGCAACAACCGCCAGATCAGAAAAGCGGTGGATCACATCATGGAAGCGCAGCGGCCGGTGGTCTATTCCGGCGGCGGCGTGGTGCTGGGCAACGGCGCCGCCGAACTGGTGGATTTTACCCGCAAGATGGGTTTTCCCATTACCAGTACGCTGATGGGGCTGGGCGCCTATCCCGAGACCGACGAACAGTTTATCGGCATGCTGGGCATGCACGGCACCTACGAAGCCAATATGGCCATGCACGAGGCCGATCTGATTATTGCCATTGGCGCGCGTTTCGATGATCGCGTCACCGGCGACGTGAACAAGTTCTGTCCCCATGCGCGCATCGTGCATATCGACATTGATCCGGCGAGCATTTCCAAGAATGTACCGGCCACGGTGCCCATTGTCGGCCATTCGTCCGATGTGCTGAAGTCCATGATGCGCCTGATCGACAAGGACAAGCGCAAGGTGGATGCGGCTGCGCTGAAACAGTGGTGGGCGCAAATCGGCAAGTGGCGCGCGTTAAATACATCCGAGTATGATCGCAACAGCAAACTGATCAA
>JALXFQ010000077.1 GCA_027067235.1 Gammaproteobacteria bacterium | reverse complement strand
GATACTGACCATCTGTCGGCAATTCGGCCTCGAGTGGGTCATAGAACATCACCGGCGCCAGTTCCGCATGGCGCGACAACAGCGCCAGATGACGGAAACCGGTTTCCGACAGGCCGCGGAAATCACTCAACAGATAGATGCGTGTGCCGGGGCGCGCCAGATGCCGCAAACGGCCCAACGCGCCATTGATACGCTGCGGATTCTGCTCGGTCTCGGCCGAATTTTTCCAGGCCGGATGATTCACCATTTCGTGGGCCATGCGCAGCACCGACTTGCGCCCGTGAGACGGCCGGATTTCTCGGTGACCGGTATCGGAAATCAGCATGGCGCCCACGCGGTCGCCGTGGGCCACATGCGCCCAGGCCAGTTTTGCCGCCAGCCGCGAGGCGCTGACTGCCTTGAAACAGCCGCGGGTGGCAAAAAACATCGGTGCCCGATAGTCCACCAGGATCAGCACCGGGCGCTCGCGCTCCTCGCGGAAATATTTGGTGAATGCCTTGCCGGTGCGCGCGGTGACACGCCAGTCCAGATAGCGCAGGTCATCGCCTTCCTGGTAGGGTCGGGATTCCTCGTATTCCATGCCGCGGCCCTTGAAGCGCGACAGATAATTGCCCACGCGCATGGCGCTGATATCCATCTGGTCCAGCGCAATGGAGCGCGCATCCCTTTGCAGCAGCAACAGGGATTCGAGGTCTATGGCATAAGGTGATACGCCGCAATCCATGACCAGAGAACCTCGTTAGCCGTCTCAGGGCACCGGCACGGCGGCAATCAGTTTGTCGATGATCTGGTCGACGCCATAGCCTTCCGCCTCGGCCTGATAACTGAGCAATATGCGGTGACGCAGAACGTCATGGGCCACTGTCTGTATATCTTCGGGAGTCACATAATCGCGTTTCGCCAGCCAGGCGCGGGCGCGTGATGTACGATCCAGCGCAATACTGGCGCGCGGGCTGGCGCCCCACTCGATCATTTTTTCCAGGTCGGCAGAAACCACACCCGGATGACGGCTCGCCAGCACCAGCTGGACGATGTATTCCTCCAGATTTTCCGCCATGTGCAGCGATAGCACCGATTGCCTGGCGTCAAACACCATTTGCTGGGAAACCGCCTGCGGCCGCTTGACGGTCTGCTCCGCCGCCTCGTCCCGCACCAGCCGCAGGATGCGCTTTTCCGCCTCGGCATCGGGATAATCAACATTGATATGCATGAGAAAACGATCCAGCTGCGCTTCCGGCAGCGGATAGGTGCCTTCCTGTTCGATGGGATTCTGCGTCGCCATCACCAGAAACAGTTCGGGTAACTTGCGGGTCTCTCCGCCGGCGGTAATCTGCCCCTCGCCCATGGCCTCGAGCAGGGCCGATTGCACCTTGGCGGGCGCGCGGTTGATCTCGTCGGCCAGTATGATGTTATGAAACAGCGGGCCAGGCTGAAAATGGAACGAGCCGTCCTGCGGCCGGAATACGTCAGTGCCGGTCAGATCGGCGGGCAACAGGTCAGGCGTGAACTGGATACGCTGGAAATCAGCGTCCAGCCCTTCGGACAGCACCTTCACC
Organism: Gammaproteobacteria bacterium; assembly: GCA_027067235.1. Lineage (GTDB taxonomy): Bacteria > Pseudomonadota > Gammaproteobacteria > QOAV01 > QOAV01 > QOAV01. Next base: position 6,381 of record JALXFQ010000077.1, on the reverse strand, counting down.
GCCCGCGTTTTCGCCAGGCCCGGCGCGCCTTCCACCAGTATATGGCCGTCGGCCAGCAAGGCAATCAGCAGTTTTTCTACCAGTTGCTCCTGGCCAATAATCTGGCTCTGTATATAGTCCCGGTATTCGCTGAATGTTTTTTGCAGGATCCGGGTGTTGCTGTCATCCGGCATGGGGGATGCTTCGCTCATCTTTGTTGTTCTCGCCACTTTGGTTTTGCACTATGGGCCGAAAGTGGGCGTTAAAGTTCCCCGTTTCAAGATGAAAACGAACAAAAGCTGTCGAAGATGACAAAAAACCGGCTACAGAGCCCTGTCGGGGACGCCGCTCGGCAGCCGGCGTGCGCGGTTTTGCCGCCCGGAGCTGACTTATCCCGGGTAGCGCTGGAACACCAGAGTCGTGTTTACGCCACCAAAACCAAAGCTGTTGGAAGCTACCACATCGAGTCCGGCGTTATCCACCCGCTCGCGCACTACCGGCATGCCGGCCGCTTCCGGATCCAGTTCCTCGATATTGGCAGAGGCGGCGATGAAATCATGCTCCAGCATGAGCAGGCTGTAGATGCATTCATGCACACCCGCAGCACCCAGGGTATGGCCGGTCAACGATTTAGTTGAACTGATCGGCGGCATGTCATCACCAAAAACCTCCTTCACCGCCTGCAACTCGCGCAAATCGCCCACCGGCGTGCTGGTACCATGAGCGTTGATATAGTCGATGTTCACGCCACACTGATCCATGGCCTGACGCATGCAGCGCGCCGCGCCTTCGCCGGAGGGTTGCACCATGTCATAACCATCCGAAGTGGCGCCATAGCCAACCAGCTCGGCGTAGATGGTGGCGCCGCGGGCTTTGGCGTGCTCCAGTTCTTCCAGCACCAGCATGCCGCCGCCACCGGCAATGACAAAGCCGTCGCGATTGGCGTCATAGGCGCGCGAGGCCTTTTCCGGTGTTCCATTGTATTTGGTGGACAGCGCGCCCATGGCGTCAAACAGGCTGGACAGCGTCCAGTGCAGTTCCTCGCCACCGCCGGCAAACATCACGTCCTGCTTGCCGTATTGAATCATCTCGCAGGCGTTGCCGATGCAGTGGGCGCTGGTGGAACAGGCCGAACTGAGCGAATAGGACACGCCCCTGATCTTGAACGGCGTCGCCAGACAGGCCTGGGTGGTGCTGCCCATGGTGCGCGTCACCATGTAGGGACCAACCCGGCGTATGCCCTTTGCGCGCAGGGTGTCCGCCGCCAGCACCACGTTTTCCGTGGACGCGCCGCCGGAGCCGACGATCAAGCCGGTGCGCTCATTGGAAACATCATCATCCGCCAGACCCGATTCGTCTATGGCCTGCTGCATGGCCAGATAGGCATAGGCGGCAGCCGCGCCCATGAATCGGTACACCTTGCGGTCGATCAGCTGTTTCGGGTCCAGTTTGACTGTTCCGTGAACATGGGAGCGCATGCCCATCTGTTCGTATTCAGGCGCGAACACAATGCCTGATCTGCCCCGCTTCAGTGACTCCGCCGTTTCATCAAGGTTATTGCCGATCGGACAGACTATCCCCCGGCCTGTTACCACTACTCGTCGCATAAGACACCCCTATGTGCTTTCATCCGCTGAAGTAAATAAGCCTACGCGCAAATCTTTCGCCTCGTAAATCACCTTGCCGTCCACTTCCATGATCGCATCAGCAATACCCATGACCAGTTTGCGCATGATGACGCGTTTCAGATCAATGCGGTATGTAACTTTTCTGGCGCTTGGCAAGACCTGTCCGGTAAATTTCACCTCTCCGGCGCCCAGTGCCCTGCCTCGACCGGGGCCACCACTCCAGCCCAGAAAAAAACCGATCAGCTGCCACATGGCGTCCAGGCCCAGACAACCGGGCATGACCGGGTCGGACTCGAAATGACACTGGAAAAACCACAGCTCCGGATTGATATCCAGTTCGGCGACAATATGGCCCTTGCCGTGTTCACCGCCATCGGCAGTGATTTCCGTGATGCGGTCAAACATCAGCATTGGCGGCAGCGGCAACAGCGCGTTGCCGGGGCCAAACAGTTCGCCATGCCCACAGGCTATCAAATCATCGTAATCGTAGGCGTTTTTCTGTTCCATGCTTGTATTGCCCCGGCTTTATTCAACCACTAGGTTTTATATTGACATTCTTTATCCTGCGCGCCTTTATGCCCTTAGCGGATAAGAAATGCAAGTCTGCCGTGATGCCTTATCCGGGTTTACGGTATACTCGCGGTTTCACACCGGTAATTATTTCGAGGACCATCATGGAAGCTGTCTCCACTACTGCCATCATACTCGCCGTGCTGGCGATCATTATCGTTTCCAAATCGCTGGTGCAGGTCAAACAGGGCTACGAATACACCCTGGAACGGCTGGGTCGCTACACCCGCACCCTGCGCCCTGGCCTGCGTTTCATCATACCGTTTGTGGAACGTACCGGTTCTCGCATCAACATGATGGAACGCGTGCTGGACGTGCCGTCACAGGAAGTCATCACCCGCGACAATGCGGTGGTAAAAGTCGATGGCGTGGTTTTTTTCCAGGTTATGGACGCCGCCAAGGCCAGTTACGAGGTGAACAATCTGGAGCTGGCCATATTGAACCTGACCATGACCAATATCCGCACCGTGCTCGGCTCCATGGATCTGGATGAATCGCTGTCCAAGCGTGACCAGATCAACGCCGCCTTGTTGCACGTGGTGGACGATGCTACCACGCCGTGGGGCGTGAAAGTGACACGCATCGAAATCAAGGATATTACACCGCCCAGGGATCTGGTGGATTCCATGGCGCGGCAGATGAAGGCCGAGCGTGAAAAGCGCGCCAATATCCTTGAAGCCGAAGGCTTGCGTCAATCCGAAGTATTGCGTGCCGAGGGTGAAAAGCGCGCCGTGATTCTGGAAGCGGAAGCACGCAAGGAGTCCGCCTATCTCGAGGCCGAGGCGCGCGAGCGGCTGGCCCAGGCCGAAGGCAAGGCCACCGAGATGGTTTCCAGGGCGATTGCCGATGGCGATGTGCGCGCAATCAACTATTTCGTTGCGCAAAAATACACCGAGGCGCTGAAAGCCATGGGCACGGCGGAAAACCAGAAAATCCTGATGCTGCCACTGGATGCCACCGCGCTGATGGGCTCGCTGGCGGGTATCGGCGAGATAGCCAAAGACAGTCTGGCGAAAAGCCGGGAAAAGGACTAAACCCATGGAAATCACACAACCCGGTCTGTGGCACTGGTTGATCCTGGCTGGCGTCATGCTGATTCTCGAAGTCACGACCACCACCCTGCTTTTTCTGCTGCTCGCAGTCAGCGCGGTCATTGTCGGCCTGATCGCCTGGGTGGCGCCACAAATGTCGTGGACCCTGCAGCTGGCCCTGTTCGCCGGGCTTTCCATCGTCAGCCTGTTCGTCTGGAATGCCTATCTGAAGAACCGGCCCGAGCATTCCGATCAGCCCCATCTCAACCAGCGCGGACGACAGTACATCGGCAGACGCTTCACACTGGATAGCGACATTGTCAACGGTATTGGCAAGCTGCGCGTGGACGACACCACCTGGCGCGTAGAAGGCCCCGATCTGCCGGCTGGCTCCATAGTGGTAGTGACCGACGTGGACGGCACCAATCTGATCGTGCAGCCGGCAACTTCCTGATGCCCCGTTGAACCAACACCGGTAACATCCATGATCGAATTTATTTCCGAATACGGTCTGTTTCTGGCCAAGGCGATCACCATCGTCATTGCCGTTCTGACCCTGGTGGGCGGCATTACCGCGATTGCCGCGAGACGCAGAGGCGACGAGACGAAACTGACTGTCAGTCGCATCAACGATCGCTACGACAAAATGCGTCTGGCGCTGACGCAGGGCGTTGTTGGCGCCAAGGCGTACAAAAAAGCCGCCAGGGCTGCGGAAAAATCGAAAAAGGCCAGAATCAAATCCGGCGATCAGGAACTGCCGAGAATTTTTGTGCTCGACTTTGACGGCGACATCAAGGCCACCGGCGTTCGCTCCCTGCGCGAAGAAATCACCGCCCTGCTGACTTTTGCCACACCCGATGACGAAATTCTGGTGCGGCTGGACAACGCCGGCGGCCTGGTGCATGAACACGGCCTGGCGGCGTCCCAGCTGCAGCGCATACGCGACCGCAACATACCGCTGACCGTGGCGGTGGACAAGGTTGCCGCCAGCGGCGGCTACATGATGGCCTGTATCGCCGACCACATCATTGCCGCGCCGTTTGCCATCGTCGGTTCCATCGGCGTACTGGCGCAGATTCCCAATTTTCACAAAATGCTGGATCGCCACGGCATTGCCATGGAGGAATTCAAGGCTGGTCGCTACAAGCGTACCGTCACCATGTTTGGCGAAAATTCCGAAGAGGATCGGGATAAGATGCGCCAGGAACTGGAACAAACCCACCAGTTGTTCAAACAGTTCGTGGCGCAGCACCGCCCGGTGGTGGAAATCGAAAAAATAGCCACCGGCGAGCATTGGTACGGCTCCCAGGCGCTGGCCCTGAAACTGGTGGACACGATCCAGACCAGCGACGACTGGCTGCTCGAACGCAGCAGGGATCACGAATTGTACCTGGTGAAATACGCGGGCAAGAAAAAGCTCGGCGAGAAACTTGCCGGCATACTGGGCGAATCATCAGAGAAGCTTATGTTAAACTGGTGGAAACAAAACGAAAACTCCAAGTGGGGATAGCGAGATGAGAACTTTCAAACTGATCGGTAAACTGTTGGCTGGCGTGTCTGTGGCGGCTGTACTGGCTGCCTGCGGCGGACCGAAAACGCCGGATGAAGTCGCCCTGGCGTTCTGGCAGGCGATGCAGGCAGGCGATACCGCCAAGGCCGCCGCCCTGACCACCGACCCGAAACAACAGATCAAGCCGCTGAACGAGGAATCCAGAAAGTCGGAACTCAAAATCGGCGAAGTCACCCTGAAACAGGACGCTGCGGCAGTGGCAACAACCATTGTCAAGAAAAACGCGGATGGCAGCGACAAGCCCATTGAATTCCAGACCTATCTGGTGAAAACCGAGCAGGGCTGGCGCGTGGACTGGCAGCAGACCTGGAATCACCTCACCCGCGGCGGCAGCAATTCGCTGGCCGAAACGCTGGAGGAACTGGCCCGCAGCTTTACCCAGGGGCTGGACCAGACCATGGGCAAGCTGTCCGAAATGCTGCCAAAAATTACCCAGCAACTGCAAAGCCTGGGCGAAACTTCGGTGCAGGAGCTGCAAAAAAACTGGCAGCAGATGGCGCCTGAAATCGAGCAGTCCATTAGCGAACTGTCCTCTACCCTGGGTCAGACCATGAAACAGGGCAGTGAAAAAATGCAGAAAGACCTCAGCAAAGGCGTGGAAGAGCTGCAGGAACAGTTACCCGAAATCCAGAAAGAAATGGAACAGCTGTCGCGCGAAGGCTCAAAAACGCTGGCCGAATCCATGAAACAGGCCATTCAGGATCTGAATACCAGGCTCAAGCAGCTGCAAAAGGAACTGGGACAGTCCGAAAACAAAACCGGCGAAAGAATCTGAGTATCATCGCCTGACTCCGGCAGCCGACGCCGGATCACCTCTGGCTACGAATAGCCGCTGGCGTCTGCGGCCGAAGGAACGCGCCGCGGCTTGCCTGGCAGGCGCTGCACCCCGGTTGCCAGGCGGCCGTCAGCGGCCAGTTCGAACCAGCGCCAGCCCGGCGTTGTTTCGTCCAGCGCAAAGTGCCCGGATCCGGGCATGAACTGAATGCAGGTGGCAGGCGCCGACAGCAGCCTGACCCCGTTGCGCTCACTATCGAACGCCTGATGCACGTGACCCCAGGCAATGGCGCGCACTCTGCTGGAACGGTCCACGACCTCGAACAACGCCGCGGCATTGTCCACCTGCATGCTGTCCAGCCAGAGACTGCCGACGGGCACAGGCTGGTGATGCAGGAAAATCAACACATGCCGGCTTCCCGCGCTGTCCAGTTCCTGAGCCAGACGGCGCAGCTCCTGCGTAGTGATATGGCCGTATTTTTCCCCGCTGACCACGCTATCCAGCAACACCAGCCGCCAGTTGCCAATATCGACGCGACCCGCCGCACAGACCGTGTTTGCGTCGATACCCTGTTTGTTCAGGTGTTCGCGTAACTGGCGTTTTTCATCATGGTTGCCGGGCATGCAATATACCGGCGCTGACAGCGATTCCAGCATTTGCTGCATACGCTGATAACCGGCCGCCGATCCGTCGTGAACCAGATCACCGGAAGCCACAAGCAAATCCGGTTGACGTTCGCCGGAGCGGATACAGTCAAGCACGCTGCCGAGCGCGTCGCCGGTGTTCAAGCCCATCAATTCACCCGCAGGATCAGAGAACAGGTGGAAG
>JALXFQ010000076.1 GCA_027067235.1 Gammaproteobacteria bacterium | reverse complement strand
TAATCGCCTCTACCAGCCCGGCATAGCCTATCTGGTCGCCATAGCCGCAAAAGGACGCGGCGATCTGGGTGTCGAACACGAAATGCGGCAGCTTGCCGCTTTCCGCCAGAATCAGCTCCATGTCCTGGCGCGCCGCGTGCATGATGGTGACCAGCCCTGCACGCGTGAGCAGGTGGTAGAGTGGTGACAGGTCGGCAATGGCCCGCGGGTCGATGCAGTTGATGCTGTCCGGCGAGGATACCTGCACCAGGCACAGCTGCGGATAATAGGTGCGCACCCGCATGAATTCGGTATCCAGCCCCAGCCACGGCGCTTGCGCCTGCTGTTCGCAGTAGTTTGACAGCGCTGCTTCGCGGTTGATGTATGCTCCCTCATGGGTTGACGAGGCCGGTCTTTCGGCAAGCCTGTCATGGTGGCGGTTCGGGTGGTTCATTGTTATGATTCTCGGGTTTGCAAGATACTGGTTTTTTCATCGGCAAGCTCTGATCGGAGCTTGTCTGGATAATAACAGGCCAACGGGGCATTCGCCGCTATTCAATGACTCGCTATATCCGTTTTCTTGTCCGGTTCGTTTTGTTCCGTGCTGGCCCCGCCGATGCGCCTGCCGAGCCCCGCTTCCTGTGGGCCGCCGCCAGCGCCGCCGTCCTGACCAATTTTCTGCTGGACAAAGGCCATGTCGATCTGCACACCCGGTTTCTGTTTGCGCTCATGCAGGTGGTACTGCTGGGGCTGCTGCTGCACATGCTGCTCACTTTCCGCGGGCATGCCGCGCGCTGGGGTCAGACCGCCACCAGCCTGTTCGGCGCCAGCGCCCTGATCAATGTGCTTTCTGCGCCGTGGTTTGTGGTCCGAACCGCCCCGAACACCACCCATCCGCCCACTGTGGCCGTCATCATGGTCGTTGTCGTCACGGTCTGGTTCATTGCCCTCATGGCCCGCACCCTGCATCTGTCGCTGGAAATCAGACCGGCGTTTGCCTTTCTGGTCACTGTTCTGTGCCTGATGATGTCGGGGGTAATTTTGCTCAGCCTGTTCCCGCTACCAACTCCGACAGAAACCAGCTGACATGCGCATCCACATACTCGGCATCTGTGGTACTTTCATGGGTGGTCTGGCTCTCATCGCGCGCGAACTGGGCCACGACGTCAGCGGCTCCGACGCCAACGTCTATCCGCCCATGAGCACCCAGCTGGAACAACAGGGCATCCGGCTGATGCAGGGTTATTATCCCTCGCATCTGACCAACGATATCGACCTGATTATAGTCGGCAACGCCATGAAGCGCGGCGACGAAATCATCGAACACATGCTCAACTACAACCTGGCCTACATGTCCGGTCCGGAATGGCTGTCCCATTTTCTGCTGAATGAACGCCATGTCATCGCCGTCGCCGGTACCCACGGCAAGACCACCACCGCCAGCATGCTGGCATGGATACTGGACCATGCAGGCCTGAACCCGGGTTTTCTGATCGGCGGCGTACCGGGCAACCTGGGCATTTCGGCGCGCGCCGGTAAAGATCCGTTTTTTGTCATCGAAGCCGATGAATACGACACCGCCTTTTTCGACAAGCGCTCGAAATTTGTCCATTATCATCCGCGCACGGCCATCCTGAACAATCTGGAATTCGATCACGCCGACATCTTCGACAGCATTGATGACATCAAGCGCCAGTTCCATCATCTGGTGCGCATTATTCCCGGCAAGGGATTGATCATACGGCAGACGCCGGACCAGAATCTGGATGACGTTATCGACATGGGTTGCTGGACGCCGGTGCAGGAATTCACCGGCAGCGGCAACGACGCCGGTGAGTGCTGGCAATACCGGGCCATCAAACCGGACTTCAGCGCATTCGCCCTGTCCGCGCCGAACGGAAAGAATGTCGAAATTGAGTGGGATCTGATCGGAGCTTTCAATGCAGCCAATGCCACTGCAGCGGTAATGGCCGCCGTCAACGCCGGCGTTCCCCTTGCGGTCTGCGCCGAAGCACTGACCCGATTCGTCAATACCCGCCGGCGGCTGGAACTGCGCGGCACAGTTGGCGACATATCGGTATACGATGATTTTGCCCATCACCCCACCGCCATTCGCGAAACGCTTTCGGCGCTGCGCGCGCGGGTCGGCGCGGAGCCGATTTACGCAGTGCTGGAACTGCGCTCCAACACCATGCGTCTGGGTTCCCACCAGAAAGAGCTGGCGCGTTCGCTGCTGCTGGCCGACGAAGTATTCATACTCAAGCCCGAGGGCCTGAGCTGGGACCTGCCAGGGGCGATGCGGCTGCTGGAAACACGCGCCCATATCAGCGATTCCAGCGACAGGATCATCGACGATGTCTGTCGTCAGTGTCACGGCGCCGTTCCCCGCGGCCGGCAGCACATACTGGTCATGAGTAACGGCGCTTTTGACAATATCCACAACCGCCTGCTGGAACGGCTTGAACATGCCGACTGAAACCCTGACGCTGGCCATTACCGGCGCATCGGGCGCAGCCTACGGCCTGCGCCTGCTGCAACTGCTGCTGGAGCAGGGCGTAAACGTGCAGCTGATGATATCCAGCGCCGGCCAGATCGTGATCAATCAGGAAACAGACCTGAGCTTGCCTGCGTCCGCGGAAAAACAGCGGGACGTACTCCTGCGCAAGTACCCGGGCGGCAGCGGCCGGCTGCAGGTATTCGGCAGGGATCAGTGGTTTGCCCCGCCCGCCAGCGGCACCGGCGTTGCCGACGCCATGGTGGTCTGCCCCTGTAC
>JALXFQ010000075.1 GCA_027067235.1 Gammaproteobacteria bacterium | reverse complement strand
TCCCTGGACCTATTCGCTGCCGGGGCGTTTTTATGTCCAGGGATGGACGGTATATCGCGAGAGGCAGGACGCCGGCAGCGAATAGGTCCAGGGATAGTCGGTATCTCGCGAGAGGCAGGACGCCGACGCGGGTAACCCCATGTTTTCCCGGACTGTCATCGCAGCGCAAAAAAACCGGGACATACCCGGTTTTTTCTGGCTGTCAGGGCTATCAGAAATCGCCGGCAGCGCCGCGTTTCATGATATCCAGTATGGTTTCCTTCACTTCCAGAGCTGCTTTCAACAACTCGGGCGGCAGGGTTTTGCCACCGTAGATCATCATGTCCATGTTCAGCGCATACAGACGATATTTGCCGTCTTTACCCTGCACCATGGCCACCCGGCAGGGCAGATAGGCAGAAAAAGCGTCGCTGTATTCCACCATCTGCATGGCCACGGTGGGCTTGCAGTATTGATAGATTTTGAGGAAGCGCTGTTTCTCGCCGGTCTGCAGTTCAACCTGCTCGGACAGCGGCAGCTTGCCGACATCCTTGATATTGTGCTCGATGGCAGCGCTCTGCATGGATTCTTCCGCATCTTCGGGCGAGACGCCATCCGCCAGCGGATAGACCCAGACCGTGGCATCCGCCGTGTTGCCGGATTCTTTCAGCTTGTTCCACATATCCATGTAGACCGTTTTGGCGCCGGGGTCGAACTGGCTGAATGTGTTGATATCCGGACCAAGCTTGCTGTACATGTACGCTGCGCAGCCGATCGCTATCAGACCGATGATCGCCAGTATGTTGCGTAGGGCTCCCATAAGTTTCTCCTGTCAGTGATATGAATTTTATTGTTTCCCGGTATGCTACGGCTTGCCGTGGTCCCGGTAAACGTTAACCTTGAAAAATATATGACGAACAAGCGCCGAATTTATTCATGAAAGCCCGTCAACCCGCTTCTACCCCACGCCAGCGGCGCAACGACTGGCAGGCAATTCGCACCCTGTTACCCTACCTGTGGCAGTATCGCGGCCGCATTCTGGCCGGGCTGGTGTTTCTGATTTTCGCCAAGCTGGCCAATGTCGCCGTGCCAATCACGCTGAAAAAAGTCGTCGATGCGCTCAGCCCGGATCTGAACAATCCCGCTATCGTACTGCCGCTAAGCCTGCTTATCGCCTACGGCTCGCTGCGTTTTCTCACCATTGTGTTCAACGAACTGCGCAATCTGGTTTTCGCGCGTGCCTCCGAACACACCATCCGGGCGCTGGCGTTGCGCGTGTTTGACCATTTGCACCAGCTATCGTTGCGCTTTCATCTGGACCGGCAGACCGGCGGCCTGTCGCGGGATGTGGAGCGCGGCACCCGTTCCATCTCGCTGATCATGCGCTATCTGGTGTTCAATATTATCCCGACGTTTTTTGAGATCGCCGTGGTAATGGCCATCCTGCTTGTCAGTTTCCGCCCCGCTTTCGCGGTCGTTACGCTAGTCATTGTAGTGGTCTATGCGGTTTTCACCCTGGTTGTCACCAACTGGCGCACCCGTTTTCGGGTGGAAATGAACCGCTCCGAATCCGCCGCCAACAGCAAGGCTATTGACGCCCTGATCAACTACGAAACCGTCAAGTATTTCGGCAACGAACAATTTGAAGCCAGACGCTACGATCAGGCGCTGTCACAGTGGGAAGACGCTTCCATCAAAAGCCTGACCAGCCTGGCCTTTCTGAATATCGGCCAGGGCGCCATCATTGCCACCGGTCTGACCGTACTGTTGATTATGGCCGGCAGGGGCGTTTCCAGCGGCGAGATCAGTCTGGGCGATTTCGTCATGATCAATGCCTTTCTGATCCAGCTTTACATCCCGCTAAACTTCCTCGGTTCGGTATTCCGCGAGCTGAAACACGCGCTGATAGACCTGCAGCGCATGTTCGACCTGCTGGAGGAGCCGGCAGAAATCATGGAAAAATCGGACGCCAGCCCCCTGGTTGTGGACAGGGGCGAAGTACGTTACGCGCAGGTGGATTTCGCCTACAACCCTGACCGGCAGATTCTGTTTGACGTGACTTTTACCATACCGGCGGGAAAAAAAGTGGCGGTAGTGGGGACTTCCGGCTCGGGCAAATCGACCCTGGCGCGGCTGCTGTTCCGGTTTTATGAGGTCAGCGATGGCTGCATTTGCATCGACGGCCAGGACATCCGCGATGTCACCCTGGACAGCCTGCGCGCCGCCATCGGCATCGTGCCGCAGGATACAGTGCTGTTCAACAATACCATCGGCTACAACATCCGCTACGGCAGGCCGGATGCCAGTAACGAAGAAATCGTGCGCGCCGCGAAGCTGGCGCATATTCACCATTTTATCGAAACGCTTCCACAGGGTTACGACACTGTCGTGGGCGAACGCGGCCTGAAACTGTCCGGCGGTGAAAAACAGCGCGTCGCCATCGCCCGCACCATACTGAAAAACCCGAAAATACTCATCTTTGACGAAGCCACATCAGCGCTGGACAGTCATTCCGAGAAAGCCATCCAGAAGGCGCTGGATCAGGTGGCTGCCGAGCGCACAACCCTGGTTATCGCCCATCGGCTTTCCACCGTCACCGACGCTCACGAGATACTGGTGATGGAACATGGTCGCATCGTCGAGCGTGGTTCTCATCAAAAACTGCTTGCCGCCAACAAAATTTACGCGCAAATGTGGAAATTGCAGCAGGAGGAGAACGATCTGACCAGACCGGAGTCAGAGCAAAATCCGCAAACCGCAAAGGAAACAGACGCTT
>JALXFQ010000074.1 GCA_027067235.1 Gammaproteobacteria bacterium | reverse complement strand
GCTGGTCGTACACATCGGGATATTCCTCGTGCAGCACATACGGCGCGGTAAAAAAATACTCGCAGATGACAGCGAAGAACTCGGCCGGGCTGGTGGCGGCGTAGGCGTTGATATGGCTGTGGTGGTGGGCCACGCGTTTTACCAGGTCGTCGTAGGCCTGGCTCAGTGACGCGGTCCATTCCTCGATGGGCATGTCCGGGTGCAGCGGCGGAAAGCCGTCGGCGCGGCCGTTGAGCATGTCCAGCTTGTGGGCGAACTCATGGATCACCACATTACGCCCCGGATTGATGCGAAAGCTGTCGCGATCAATATCATCCCAGGAAAGGATAAGCGGCCCCCGTTGCCAGGCCTCGCCGCTCAACGCCCTGCCGCCGGGATGGACCACGCCGATGTCGTCAATCTCGTCGCGCTCCACCAGAAAAGCGCCGGGGTAGACGATGATCTCGGTCCAGCCGTCGAAAGCATCCACGCCCTGTTGCAGGTTGAGCACTTCCAGGCAGGCCTGCGCGGCGATGACAATCTGCATGCCCGGGTTCACCACCACACCATGTACGCCGCTGAATCGCTTGCGATGAATCAGCAAAGTCGCCAGCACCCGCAAACGCGCCTTCTCGGCGGCATCCAGCCCCTGCAACAGCGGCAGCCGGCGGGTCGTATTCAGCCACAGCTCATCGGGCAGGGCATAGTCGCGCAACACCCGGCGAATGCGTCTTCGTTTAAGCCATTGAAACATGCGGCCTCGATGGGTCATGGATTCTGGTTCTGCAACAGGCTGCCAGCGCGCCATTATCGACACAGTGCCGGGTGAGTGCAATTGCTGTGTGGGTCTGTCCGGTCCGCTCTCACTTAACGTATTGTTGGCTCAGGTTCTGTGATGTAGTCTCGGGCTTTCGGCGAAAGCTTAATTGCCGGGCTTTGCGCCATCACGGGTTCCCGAGGGCAGTCAACAATAACGGGTTGTTTTGTGCTGGAAGTTACGAGACAAAAGAAATTTCGTGTGGCGAATCGTCTGTCAAACTGTCGCTATGGTGCGGGAAATGACGGCTAACAGGGAAAAAACCTGGTTTGTTGTCTGCTCCGGCTGCGGACATAAATCAAGAGTTGACCATAACTTGAAGAAGAAAATCGCGGACGCTTGCCACAGACCGGTTCGGGAAACAGGCCTAAACGAGATTCGCGCATGCTTGAAAAATTTCTGGTGTAGTGAATGTGGTGCAAGGGAGGTGGCGCTGGTTCCTAAACCGCACGGCAATCAGCCGGTTTGCTATGTTGCCACTTTGGGCTCCGATGTTCGGGAACACGTCTTTCATCGTTCTACGTGCGGCTGGATGAAGCATGTGGCATTCGAACAGGAAATTACGTTCAAAAACCGGGAGGATGCAATCCGCCGGGGATACCGTCCGTGCAAGGTGTGCCAGCCGTAAACTGTGCAGCCAGTCACCCTGCGGCTTAGCGATGCGCAATCGACTATCAGGACGTCGAAAAACTGCGTTATTCTACACCCTGGCACGTCCCTTGAAGCGTTAGATAGCCGTAAAAGTACTAATCTTTCTCTTGCTCCAAAATAACAGAGCCACTTCGTCCTGCCCTCACACAGCTTCCGCCAGATCTTGCGCCAGTATGCGGCTGGCGGTGACCATGTTGGTCAGGGCCGGCAGCACTTCTTCCCAGTTGCGGGTTTTCAGGCCGCAATCGGGATTTACCCAGAGGCGCTCCGGGGGGATGTGTTCAGCGGCTTTTTTCATCAGCGCCACGATGGCATCCACGTCGGGGATATTCGGCGAGTGTATGTCGTAGACGCCGGGTCCGATTTCGTTGGGGTATTCGAATGCCTCGAAAGCGGCCAGCAGTTCCATGTTTGAACGCGAAGTCTCGATGGTGATGACGTCGGCGTCCATGTCGGCGATGGCGGGCATGATGTCGTTGAATTCGGAATAGCACATGTGGGTGTGGATCTGGGTGTCATTGCGTACGCCATTGGCGCTGATACGGAATGCCTGTATTGCCCAGTCGAGATAGTCTTGCCACTGTGAGCGGCGCAGGGGCAGGCCTTCACGTAATGCCGCTTCGTCTATCTGGATCATGTCGATACCGGCTTTCTCCAGATCGAGCACCTCGTCACGTATGGCCAGAGACAGTTGCAGGCAGGTTTGCGAACGCGGTTGGTCGTCACGCACGAATGACCAGTTGAGCATGGTGGCGGGGCCGGTGAGCATGCCTTTCATGGGTTTGTCGGTGAGTGATCTGGCCCAGCTTATCCAGTCCACGGTCATGGCGCGGGGGCGGGATATATCGCCAAACAGTATCGGCGGCTTGACGCAGCGCGAGCCGTAGGACTGTACCCAGCCGTGCTGGCTGAAGGCATAGCCGTCGAGTTGTTCGCCAAAATATTCCACCATGTCGTTGCGTTCCGGCTCGCCATGCACCAGCACGTCCAGCCCCAGGGCTTCCTGCTGGTGTACGCAATGGGCGATTTCGTCCCGCATGATGCGGCGATAGTCATCAGCGCCCAGTTCGCCGACGCGGTAATCGCGCCGTGCCTTGCGGATTTCGGCGGTTTGCGGGAACGAGCCGATGGTGGTGGTGGGGTATAGCGGCAGCCGGAACTTGTTGCGCTGTTGTTTGCTGCGTTCGGCATAGGGAGCCAGGCGCTGCCCCATGGCGGCGGTGATTTCGGCCACGCGCTGCTTCACCGCCGGCCGGTGGATGCGGCCGGATTGGCGGCGGCTGTTCACGGCAGCGGCGTTTTGCGCCAGTTCGTCGGCCACAGCCGCGCGTCCTTCGTTCAGCGCCGTGGCGAGGATGCGCAGCTCATCCAGTTTTTGCACGGCGAAGGCCAGCCACTGTTTTATCTCGTCATCCAGTTTCTGTTCGCTGGCCAGGTCCACCGGCACATGCAGCAGAGAACAGGACGGCGCCAGCCACAGTCGCTGGCCGAGCCGCTGGTGCAGAGGCTCGAGCCAGACCAGCGTGGCGGTCAGATCGGTTTTCCAGATATTACGGCCGTTGATGACGCCCACCGACAGCACCTTGTGGCCGGGCAGCCAGTCGGCTATGCGGGCGACTTCGTCGCGGCCATTGATGGCGTCGATATGCAGACCGTCCACCGGCAGCTCGCAGGCCAGTTGCAGGTTCTCCTGCAGTTCGCCGAAATACGTGGCCAGCAGCAGCTTCAGCGGTGCGCTTTTCAGTTGGTGGCAGGCGTGGTTCAGGGCCTGACGCCAGCTCGCGTCCAGCTCGGTGACCAGTATCGGCTCGTCGATCTGCACCCACTCCACGCCGGCGGCGGCCAGTTTGGACAGCAGTTGCAGATACACCGCCAGCAACGGCTCCAGCAGAGTCAGCCGGTCGCTGTGGTCCTGGCTTTTACCCAGCCACAGATAGGTCACCGGCCCGACCAGAACCGGTTTTGCAACGACTCCGGCCGCCTGCGCTTCGCGCACCTGCTCCAGCAAGGCGTCGGCATGCAGGTTGAAGCGCGTGTCGGCGCTGAATTCGGGCACGATATAATGGTAGTTGGTGTCGAACCATTTGGTCATTTCACCGGCCTGCACGCAGGCGCATTCGTGCTCATGGGTGTGGGCGCGACCGCGGGCCACGCGGAAATAATTGGCCAGGTCATCTCCACCCAGGTCGCGTACCCGGGCGGGGTGGTTGCCGAACAGGAAACTGGCGTCGAGTATCTGGTCATAAAAAGAAAAGTCGCCCACCGGTGCCAGGTCCAGAGCCGACTGCTCGCGCCAGTTCTGTTGACGCAGTTGCCTGCCGGTCTGTTCCAGTTGTTGCTGCGTGATGTCGCCACGCCAGAACTTTTCCAGGGCGAATTTCAGTTCGCGTTTCTTGCCAATGCGGGGGAAGCCGAGACTGTGGATGGTGATCATGATGCTGTTTTCTCCAGAAATTTGGCGCATTGTACTTTCGGCAAAACATGATGAATAATGATTAAAAAGAGATTAAGGATGAGCAAAACTAATCAATGATCGAGCACGGCCATTTACGCATTTTCGACGCTCTGGAGCGCCACGGCACGCTTACCGAAGCAGCCCGCGCCCTGTGTCTCAGCCAGTCGGCGTTGTCGCACCAGATTCGCGAACTGGAAAAGCGGGCGGGGCTGGCGCTGTGGGAAAAACAGGGCCGCAATCTGCGTCTGACCCGCGCCGGACGGCTGATGCTGGAGACGGCGCAGCAGGTGCTGCCGGTGTTGCAGCAGGCCGAGCTGACCCTGAAAGCCTACGCCGAGGGGCGGCAGGGCAATTTGCGCATCGGCGTCGAGTGTTATCCCTGTTATGAATGGCTCACCGGCGTCGTTGGCGAGTTTCTGCTGCAGATGCCGGAGGTGGATATCGACATTATCAACAAATTCCGGTTTTCCGGCCTGGACGGATTGCTGAGCCAGCATATTGATCTGCTGGTAACGCCGGACCCGGTGCGCAATGACCAGTTGTGGTACGAAGCCATTGCCGAATACGAACTGGTGCTGGTGGTTTCCGTCGATCACGCGCTGGCCGGGCGCAAAACAGTGACCCCGCAGATGCTGGTCAACGAAACCCTGCTGAGTTTTCCGGTGCCGCTGGAGCGGCTCGACGTGATGACCCGGTTCTTCCGCCCGGCGGGCATGGAGCCGGCAAAGCTTCGGGAGCTGGAATCGCTGGAACTGATGCTGCAATTGGTGGCGCTCGGCCGCGGCGTGTGTGTGTTGCCGGAATGGCTGGCGCGCAATGCCGCGGATCGCCTGCCGCTGGTGATGGTGTCGCTCGGGCGGCGGCGCATGCGCAAGAAGCTGTACATGGCGATGCGGGTCAGCGACCGCGAGCTGAATTACATGCAGCGCTTCGTGCAGATCGGCCAGAACCTGGCGCGGCAGAGTTTCCGTTGAGCGGCTGTTGATGATGCGGTACCGCGGCAGCCGGTTTGCGCCGTGCGGATGGTTTTTTCAGCATGCCGCCGGCCGCCCGGGCTGGACTTTTTGCCGGCGCGGTGAAATATTGCCGCCATTCATACCCCGGGGTGCGCCATGGACAAGATGACAGCCGAGCGTTACGCGCGGCATATCCGGTTGCCGGAAATCGGCGCAGCGGGCCAGCAGCGCCTGCTGGATTCGCGCGTGCTGATTATCGGCATGGGCGGCCTTGGTTCGCCGGTGGCGCTGTATCTGGCTGCGGCCGGCGTGGGCCATCTGGCGTTGGCGGATTATGACCGCGTGGAGCCGTCCAACCTGCAGCGCCAGATCATTCACGGCCACGCGGACATCGGCGAGCTGAAGACCGAGTCCGCCCGGCGCAGCCTGGCGTCCATCAACCCGGCGCTGGAAACCACCTGTCTGCCCTATGAACAGGACCCGACGGAGCTGGCCCGGCAGGTGGAGCTGGCCGATGCCGTGGTGGACTGCTCGGACAATTTCCCCACGCGCTTTCTGCTCAACCGCATGACCTGGAAGGCGAAGACGCCGCTGGTTTCCGGCGCGGCGATCCGCTGGGACGGACAACTGGCGACGTTCGATGCCGGCGTGGCGGGCAGCCCCTGCTATCGTTGCCTGTATCAGGACGATGGCAGCGACGGCGCCAACTGTGCGCTGGAAGGCGTGGTGGCGCCGCTGGTGGGCGTGATCGGTACGATGCAGGCGCAGGAAACAGTTAACGTATTGCTGGGAAAACCCGCGCTGGTGGGCCGCTTGCTGTTGTTCGACGCAAGGCGCATGGACTGGCGCAGTCTCAAACTGGGCAGGAACGCCGGATGCCCGGTGTGCGCAGCGGATACACCGCAAAGCCTCTGAATGAGTGAATAAATTACTTGTATCACACACCCCAAGTTGCCGATAATAGGGCATTACCAGCTCGCTTTGATACCGCTTATGTCATTTCTCCGACGATGTGCAGTGATTACCCTGTGTTTCGCCAGCCTGATCGGCGCGCCGGTTCATGCCGATCAGAAAGCGCTGGATGCCTACGCCAAAGGCGATTATGAAACTGCGGTAAGACTCTGGCAACCCGAGGCGCAGGCGGGCAATGCGGAAGCGCAGTTCTATCTGGGCGCCATGTTCAATTCCGGCCTGGGCGTCAAAAAGGATCCGCAGGCCGCCGCGCGCTGGTTCGACGAGGCTGCGCGCCAGGGCAATGTCGAGGCGCAGTACAATCTGGGCGTGGCCTACAAGAACGGCATCGGCGTGCCGCAGGATGATATCAAGGCGGTGGAATGGTGGCGCAACGCCGCCGAAGCCGGTTACGCGCGCGCCCAGTACAATCTGGCCAGCATGTATTACTACGGCAAGGGCGTGGACAAGAACGTCGAACTGGCGCGTTCCTGGTACAGCCGGGCGGCGCAGCAGGGCGACAAGGCAGCCGCTGCGGTGCTGGCCCGGCTGGCGGACATGGACAAGCAAAAGGACGCCAGCGATAAGACATTGCAGAAGACGACGGACGGCCGCAAGAAAGCGCTGATACCGCTTGGCGGGAAAACGGCAAAAACGGCGGACTTGCAGCAACCCGCGCCGGCGGTGAGCAACGCGGAGCAGGGTAACAGCGGCGATATTCGCTCGCAGGACTGGCTGCTGAATCAGCCGGCCGGGCATTATACGGTGCAACTGTATGCCAACCCGAGCAAGGCCGCCATACTGGAATTCATCAGCAGCCATCCAGTGCCGGATACCATCGCCTATTACCGTTACCGCGCTGGCGACAAGACTCTGTACCGGGTGGTGATGGGTTCCTACCCAAGTTATCTGCAAGCCGGCGCGGCCGTGCGCAAGTTGAGTCCGGAGCTCAGGGGCTGGTCGCCCTGGATACGCAAGCTGGCGGGCATTCAGGAGGAGTTACGCAGCAGCCAGTCGGCACAAGCGGCTACACCGGCGCAAGCTGCAGGGCCTTCGGCCAGGGCCGGAAAAGCCGAGCCGGATGCGCAAGCTGCGCCAGCGACGTCAGTCGCTGCGGCAAGTCCTGAAAAACCCGCAAAACCGGCGACAGCACCAGCGGCGTCGCGGCCGCCGTCTCCGACCCGGCCGGCGCAGTTCACCATTCAGGTCTATTCCGCGCCAACGGAAAAACAGGTTCGTTCGTTTCTCGACAAGACCGGATTGAAAGACAGTGTCACGGTCTACCGCACCCGGCGCAAGGGCAGGCCCTGGTACCGGGCCGTTTATGGCGAGTTCCGGGACATGCTGGCGGCGCAACGCGCGGTGCGGCAATTGCCTGCCGGCGTGCAGGCGGCACAGCCCTGGGTTCGGCGTCTGGCGGCGGTCAGGCGCGAACGCGAGGCCGCTGTCAGTGCGCCGGTCGCGACAGCGTCTGGCAGGTCTCCGGAATTACCCAGCCGCAGCAAGACGCCGGCCGCGGCGGTCAGTAGCAAAGCCGTCATCGCGCCAGTAAAACCCGCGCCGAGCGAGGGGAACAGGATTGCGCGACCGCCCGCCATGCAGGCGGCAGAAAAGGCCACGCAGGCGTCCGGGAAAGACCGCCAGACCAAACCAGCCGCAGTGGTTACGCAGGCCTCCGCGACAACCCGGGAAAAAACCCGGCTTGCCAGGGCGGGTACTGCTGCAGTGTCGCGGCGGGCGCCGGCGGCAACGCGCCGGGCCTCGCCAGCGCAGGTGAAAAAGATACTGCGCGCCGGCCAGACTTCGTTCATGGTGGGTGATTATGTCAGCGCCTACCGTATGTGGCGGCCGCTGGCCGAAGACGGGGTCAAGGAAGCACAGTACAACCTCGGATTCATGTACGAAAGTGGCTGGGGCGTGACCCAGGATTTCAGGCAGGCGCTGAGCTGGTACCGCAGCGCCGCCGAGCAGGGCGAGTTCCGTGCCCAGTTCAATCTGGGTCTGCTGTATCTGTCCGGCCAGGGCGTTGACAAAAACGCCGAGCAGGGTATTTACTGGATCGAAAGAGCGGCGGCCAAAGGTCATTTGCGTGCCCAGGAATTCCTCGCCAATGCCTACGAATCCGGCAAGTACGGTCTTGGCGTGGATCTGAAAAAATCGCGCTTC
>JALXFQ010000073.1 GCA_027067235.1 Gammaproteobacteria bacterium | reverse complement strand
TTGCCATTTCCGGATGTTTGTCGAAATAGGCCTTCAGCACGGCCTCGTTTGGCACCCACTCTTTCTCCTTGAGATCAACAAGCATGGCCGGCAGGCGCTCTGACACAAACCCGTCCAGCCGTTCGGCAATGTCCAGTTTCTGTTGTTTTGCTTCTCTGGATACCAGCAGCAGCTCCGCCCTCTGAAACAGGCGATCCAGCAGCCAGTCCTTCGATACGCCAGCCTTGCGCTGGTCCTCATCGGCGATATCACCGTAGGTAATCCTAAAATGATCACTTTCAAGCAGCACCGTATCCGGCTTCAGGCTTTTGACATCCTTGAGCCTGTCGGTGTGCATCTTGACATTGTTCTTGTCTCTGAGCGCCAGTATGGTGTACGCGCGCAGTTGTTTATAGGCTTCGCCGATATAGTTTGATTCCGCCGCACTGATGGCATCGGCATCGCCCTTGAATTCTTCCCGTATCTTCGCTTTCTCTTTGGCCGGAATTTTCACCCTGCTGCGCAACCGGTCCATATAGGCCCTGTAATACAATCCGTCGCGAAAGGCATCCAGCTCCCGGCGGAAGGCCTCGCTGTGGTCGATTCCGCGGGACCTTGCTTCCAGAAACAGCAGTTTTGTCGCCACCATGCCCCTGAGAATATCACCGCGCAGGCCGGCCTGATCATTCTCGTCCAGGGTATTGAACTGGGTGGCGAAAGGCGAACTTGTTACCGCCTGTTCCAGCTCGCCGGCGGTTATCGGCAGATCGTTTACCGTAACCAGTACCTGCGAGCGGTCATGGCTGCCGGCCCAGGCGCAGGCGCTGACCAGCAAACTGCACAGCAGCATGTATATGCGTTTTTTCATGGTTTGACTGTGAATACTTTATAAGAAAGTTGCAAAAAAACGGGGGGCCGAAGCCCCCCTCGAAGTACGGAGTTAACCGGATGGATGCGGACGCTTATTCGTCGTCGTCCTCTTCCGGAATCTTGCCGCCCTGATCGGGGGCCGTTCCGTGCATCCAGGTTACCGCCAGATCATAGTCATCTATGATCGGCTTGCCGTTCCAGCTGTAGTCCTTCGCCTTTTCGGCAAGGAAGGGTACGCCCTTGTCATTCACCTCATGACAGGCCGCGCAACGGAACGGACCGTGAGAGCCATCCGGGTTGTACTGGGCCGCCTGTTTGTAGGTGGTGGTATCAACCTCGGGCTGAACCGGGTACAGGCCGTGAATCGCCTGGTGACAGGCCTGACAAGCCAGACCCGCATGCCCCTTGGAATAACGCATCAGGCTGTATTTGCCTGGCTGGTTAATCGGGAAGGCGACGCCGCCCTGACCTTCAACATACGGCGCTGCGTGGCAGTTCGCGCAATGCGGCTCACCTGCAGACAACCAGTAGTCTTTACCGTGCGTCGCCGCAGAGTAAGGTACAGCGGTTGCGCCGGTGGCGCCTTCGGGCAGCTTCAGCGTGGAGATATCCACCGCCGGGTTGGCCGACAGTGGCACCACATTCACATCACCGTCCGCATCTTTGCTGATCATCGGGCCATTGCCTTTCAGGGCGATGACAGCGATATCCGGCACCAGTCGATCCTTGGCCCAGAATTCCAGCAGACTGGAAGTATCCTCGCCCTTGTCATTCAGAATGACTTTGGGATCCAGATACTTGTCTTGCAGCTCCTTCTCGGTGACGCCGATGGCGGCGGCAATCTCGGCCAGCGACTTGTTGCGTATGGTTTCACCGGTTTGCAGGAAGGCATTTTCGAGGTTGTCGCGCTGATACAGCTCGCGGGAAATCTGGCTGTGGCAGTTGGTGCACCACAGTCCCTTGCCGCCCTTGTCGTTGCCGATCTTGGCGACATTGTCCTGCAGCCACTTGCCGATGGCGTTGAGATGCTCATCCGTTTCCACACCATCTTTATCCTTGTTGATATTGGTGTGAACATCACGACCGGCAAAACAGCCCTTGGCGTCACGGTTGTCACCCTTGGCCTGGCTGTTCTTGCCTTCCTTGGTGATCAGCATGGTATCGGTACGGCCGTCCTGACGGTGAGCCGGATGACAGGCCTGACACGCGCCTTCACGGCCCTGGCCGTCGGGCAGCGGCGCCTTTTTCAGGTGAACAGTATGCAGCGCCTCCGTCAGCGGCGGGATGACGACATCCTTGCCCTTGACCTTGTGGGTCTTGGAGGTCAGAACGCCGATGACGTTATCCGCGTGGCATTTCTGACACAGCACCGGATCACGACCCAGGCGATTGGAAATCTCGCGGCCGCCGGGCTTGTAGTTCTTCAGGAAGTCCGTACCGTTTTTGTCGTCATGCATTTCCGCAATGGAGATGGACGTGGCCTTCAGTCCGGCTATCCAGTCAGACGCGCCCAGTGCTTTCCAGAATGCAAACTCCTGCTTGTAGAGGTTGTACTTGTCACCGTTGGCGGACTTGTTGGCATGACAGGACGAACAGGCGGGTACGTCAATCGGCGAGGTGCCGACGAAACGTACCGGCTCGCCGGAATGGCTGTCCAGCACCGGCTTGCCGGTCTCGGCGTCAACCAGCGCGGCCCAGGATTCCTGGAACGGCCGGATATCGCTTTCCACCAGTTGCAGCGGGTTGCCGTTGAGCTTGTCGTCGAGGAACGGCGTCAGCGGCAGACCCAGGGCGTCCCAGATGCCGGGGTTGGTCAGCACGATGGGCACATTGTCCAGCACCGGGCCCTTGGTGTACACGATGGTGCCTTTCTCGCCGGAGTAATGCAGATGGCCGCCGCTCATGGGCGAAGGCACTGCTGCACCCGCCGGGCCGTTGTCCAGCGGAATGGGTATCTGCATGCCGACATATTTCTTTTCGGCATCGGCGCTGGTGCCTTTCGGGTTGGTGCCTTTCAGATCCTTGTATACATACAGGTGTGTGAAATAGGCGTTGGCCACGTTTTCGTTCTTGGTGTACTTGCCGTCGCCATTGACATCGTAGGGGACATTCCAGTAGGCAAGCTTGGCGCCTTCCGAATAGGTGTTGCCGACAAAGCCGTATTCCAGCTTCATGCGCTTTTTGCCGTCAACGACGATGGAATGATCCTCCTCGTCAGACTCCAGCAGCTCCGGATATTTTTTCTTGCCGGTGGCGGTCTTGATGACCTGGCTCTGAACGGAATTGTATGGCGGGAGTACACAACAGTAGGTGAAGTCAAAACCGGTACAGTGCATGCCCAGTTCGTAGTTCAGCGTAATATTGTAGTCATTCTTCGGCTTGGTCGGGTCTGTTGCCGCCGACGTTGCTGAGGCTTTGGCCGGAGAATCTGTCGAGGTCGCCGCGCAGGCGCCCATGGCGCCAGCGACTACTACCCCCAGACCCAACGACGCTAACAGGCTTTTCTTCATGGTAACCCCCTTTGGATTTTGAGAAAGCCGACAGCTGCTTTTTTCTTATTCGCTGTCTGTTGCTGTTGGAAATCAATTTCAAGCCTGTGACTTATACCACACCCCCAAGGGAAACGTCCAGAATCAATCACCTGCAAAATGTTCTGAATGTAGCTGTCATCTGACTGAAAGCAAATGATTCCCCAATCCATAGCGCCTCCGGCAGATCGGGGAATTTCCGGTATTTGACAATTATCAATGCGCAGACCGGTATATATTGCGATATTTGAATATAGGGGGCGAGCAAGCCCAAGCCTCGGCCTGGTTTGGCGAACCGCCGCCCGTAAACCCGGTTGATGTCGCTCCCTGCTGTGTTTGCGGCCATCGATACTAACAATAATCCGTGGAGGTTCACCATGAAATTCAAAACCCTGCTCGCAGGGGTCGCACTGCTGTCTCTGCCACTAACCGGCATGGCTTCCGTCAAGAAAGCGCCGGAACAGATGTCGGAAGAAACCAGGGCCTGCGTCGCCTGTCACAAGAAAAACAATCCCGGCCTGGTTCAGCAATGGGGGTCCAGCAAGCACTATCGCGCCAACGTCGGCTGCTATGAATGCCACCAGGCGGATGAAGGCGACAAGGACGCCTACATCCACGACGAGAAAAAAGTCAAAAAGCTCATATCCACCATCGTTTCACCGAAAGACTGTAACAATTGCCATAGCAAGGAAGTGAAGGAGATGACCGAATCCCATCACGCCTATGCCGGCAACATACTCGGTTCACTGGACAACCTGCTGGCGGAAGTCATCGAGGGCAACAGCAATTTCAAAACCGACGCTTTCCCGGACGGCAATTCAGCCATCGCCGTCAACGGCTGCTGGCAATGTCATGGCGCGCCGGTCAAGGTCAATGAAGACGGTGCGCTGGATCCGGCCACCTGGCCCAACACCGGCATCGGCCGCATCAATCCGGATGGCACCAAGGGCGCCTGCACCGCCTGCCACCAGCGGCATGAGTTTTCCGCCGCCCAGGCCCGCCACCCGAACACCTGTGGCAAATGTCACCTCGGCCCGGATCATCCGCAAAAGGAAATCTACGAAGAATCCAAGCATGGCATCGCTTTCTTCGCCAATGTCGGCAAGATGAATCTGGACAACGAGAAATGGGTGGTTGGCGAGGACTATATCGCCGCTCCCACCTGCGCCACCTGCCACATGAGCGCCACGCGCTCGCAGGGCGTTACCCACGATGTTGGTGCGCGCATCAGCTGGAACAACCGGCCCAAGGTTTCGGTACGCCCCGAAGTGGCCGACAAGCACATGGGTCTGCCCGGCGCGAACGTGGGCTGGGAAGAACGGCGTGACAACATGAAAGATGTTTGCTCCGCCTGCCACGAAGACGAATTCGTGGAAAATTTCTATCAGCAGTATGACGCCGTCATCAATGTCTATAACGAGAAATTCGGCAAACCCGGTGTCGAGCTGATCAAACTGGCCCAGCCACTGCGCCGCAACAAGCCCAAGTTCTCCAACAAGATAGACTGGGTTTACTTTGAGCTATGGCACCACGAAGGCCGGCGCGGCCGCATGGGCGCATCCATGATGGCGCCGGACTATACCCACTGGCACGGCATGTACGAAGTCGCCCAGCATTTCTATACCGAGTTCATCCCCGAACTGGAGGAAATGATTGATCGCGGCAATGCCTCCGGCGACCCCGAAAAGCAAAAGGCCGCCAAGGCCCTGCAGGCCAAACTGGACGAAACCCTGAACGCGGACAACCACAAGTGGTTCCTGGGCAAGGTCGATCCGGAAAAAGCCGCGGCGCGCAAGGCGGCAGCCAAGAAATTTAACGAGAAGTATAAGTAATTTCCGATTTCCAGTTGTCTGTTGAAAGCGGGCCGGGTATCCGGTCCGCTTGTTTTTTTCAACATATGTTATTTATGATGTATATTCGGTGGTCTAGGCTTAACCGCTGAATAAAAATCGAAAACACGAAAAACACCTTAACCGGAGGACAATAATGGCGAAGGTAAAAACACTCGTAGCAGCACTGGGCATAATCGGCCTCGGCGCAATCAGTGCATCTGCACTGGCCGATGGCGCATCCATGGCCAAGGACAAATGCTCCGCCTGTCATGGCGAAGACGGTAACGCCAAAGACCCGCATATACCCAATATCGCCGGCTTCTCGGAAACGGCGCTGCATGACATGATGATGGAGTTCAAGGACGGTGATCGCATTGGCGACAAGTTCAAGCCTGAAGGCGGCGACGAGACCGACATGAACGCAGTAACCAAGGATCTCAGCGAAGACGACATCAACGCGCTGGCAAAATATTATGCAGGGCAAAAATACAAGCCTCACTTTGGCAAGGCGGACGAAGCCCTCGCCAAGAAAGGCGCCAAGAAGCACGACAAGAAGTGTGAAAAATGCCATTCCGATGGCGGCACCAACCCGGACGACGATGCTTCCCTGCTGGCCGGTCAGCCGCGTGAGTACCTGACCCGCGCATTTGAGAAACTCAGCAACGGCGAGCAGCCAATGCCGAAGAAAATGAAAAAGAAATTCAAGAAGCTTAGCGATGATGACAAAAAAGCGCTGATCGAGTTCTACGTTAGCGGTGGCGGCGCAAAATAGGCGCTGCCTAATTACAGAAAAAACCCCGGTCTTCGGGGTTTTTTTTTGCGTGGTGAATCTTCCGCCTGATTTTCCGAACACCCTGAGGCGACGACCCAAATGACAAAATTTTTTATCTTTTTACCTGCACGCTTCAAAACGTGCTTTCTGGCGTGCGCCTTGATTCTCGCCGCCGCCCCCACATACGCCGACCCGGCTGTTGACGCCGCCGTCAGACAGGGCAACGCATTGTGGCAGGTGCGAAAATTTGCCGAAGCCGAAGCCGTGTTCAAAAAAGCCATCGCCGAGCATCCGAACGCCAGACTGCCGTATGACCGGCTGGCAGGGCTTTACCTGATTCAGAACGAAGCCGGCAAGGCGAAGGCGGCGTATCAGGAAGCCATTATCCACGACCCGGAAAACCCGCGACTGTTCCTCGGCCTGGCGCTGGCCTACATGCACCTGAAAGCCTACAGCCAGGCGGAAGTCATGGCCCGGCGCGCGCTGGAGCTGGATCCAGACTCACCGGCCGCGCACAAAATCGCGGGATACATCGAGAGAAAGAAAGAATCAGCCAACGAAGACCCGCACGGCTTGGGCAAACCGCCCGCAGGCGGCGCGCCGTCCAACCCTCACGCGGTGAATCCACACGGCGCGACAGCGGCGCCATCCAGCGCCGCGCCAAACCCGCATGGCGTCCGACCGGAGAAGCCGGATTCCGCAAAAAGCGATTGATTCCATGGCGCAACGCGGTTAAATACGCCCAGGACAACCGGAGATCTGTCATGGACATGCCATCCGCCATCCGCGCCGTGATCGCGCGTGAAAACCTGTCAGCCGACGAAATGCGCGCCGTCATGCGCACCATCATGACCGGCGCGGCCAGCGACGCCCAGATCGGCGGTTTTCTGGTCGGTCTGGCCATGAAAGGGGAAACGGTGGACGAGATCGCCGCCGCCGCCAGCGTCATGCGCGAACTGGCGACGCCGGTAACCGTCCGCGGCGATCATGTGGTCGACATCGTTGGTACCGGCGGCGACGGCATGCACACCTTCAATGTTTCCACCGCCTGCTCGTTTGTTGTTGCCGCCGCCGGCGGCACCGTCGCCAAACACGGCAACCGCTCCATCTCGTCCAGATCCGGCGCGGCTGATTTACTGGAAGCCGCCGGCGTTCGCCTCGATCTGGGACCGGAACAGGTACAGCAGTGCATGGAAAACGTCGGCGTTGGCTTCATGTTTGCGCCGCAGCATCACAGCGCCATGAAACACGCCATCGGCCCGCGCCGGGAAATGGGCGTGCGCACGATTTTCAATGTGCTGGGTCCGCTCACCAATCCTGCCGGCGCGCCCAACATGCTCATGGGCGTTTATGCCAAGGAACTGGTCGAGCCGCTGGCCCATGTGCTCAGACAACTGGGCGCCAGCCATGTCATGGTGGTACACGCCGACGACGGCATGGACGAGATTTCCATCGGCTCGGCCACCCGCGTGGCCGAGTTGCGCGATGGCAAAGTCTCCAGCTACACGATTGCACCCGAGGACTTCGATCTGGCACGCGCGGACGTGTCCCGGCTTGTCGTCTCCGACGCCACGGAAAGCCTGGATATAATCCGGAAAGTCTTTGCCGGCGAACCCGGCCCCGCAGCGGATATCGTCGTGCTCAATGCCGGCGCAGCGCTTTACTGCGCCGACCTGACCGGTTCGCTGCATGAAGGCGTGACAAAAGCGCGCAAGATCCTGCAGAACGGGCAGGCGGCGGAAAAACTGCAGCAACTGGCGGCATTCTCGCAGCAAGTGTAACCCGGATATTTCGCTCGTTCCCACGCCCCGCCGCGTGGGAACTCACTACTCACCTGTCACCAACCCCTATTCCACCGTCACCGACTTGGCCAGATTGCGCGGCTGGTCGATATCCGTCCCCTTGATGATAGCCACGTAGTACGCAAGCAACTGCAACGGCACGGTGTAGACAATGGGCGAAACGCTTTCCGGGATTTCATCCAGCTCGATGACCTCGGTATTGTCA
>JALXFQ010000072.1 GCA_027067235.1 Gammaproteobacteria bacterium | reverse complement strand
TTGTTGCAGAGCCTGGAGCAGACCCGCTCGTCGCTGGCGAACGTGACCGACAAGGAAAAACAGGCACTGGTGTTTATAGACGAAATCCGCCAGGCCGAAAAATCCGCGGCTGACCTGCGCACGAAGCTGCGCAACCAGGAGCGGCGGCTCGACCAGATGTCGGTTCAGCAAAAGGAGATTGAAGCCGAGCAAAAGCCGCTGATGCAGGAAAAACAGCGTTGTGAAAAGGAATTGCCCGAACTGAAGGCCGAGCTGGGCGAGTTTTTCGACCCGGCCATGCTTATGGGAAACATATCGGGCTTGATGGACAAGACGCGTAGCGAAGTCGCCCTGTTGAACAAAAAGAAGCAGCGCTGGGAGGCGCTGAAGCAGCAGATCAGTGAATCCGACAACAAGCTCAAGGTCATTCAGGTCGAGCGCGAGCACAGCCGCAAGGCGCTGGAGAAGTTGCAGGCCGAGCGCGATCAGGGCGACGAAGGTTACCAGGAAATGCTGGACCAGCGGCTGGCCCTGTTTGGCGGGCAGGCGGTGCCGCAGGTCCGACGCAAACTGGAAGAGGCGGAAACCCGTGCCAAGAAAGCGCGTGACCAGGCGCTGGATGTTTCCCAGCAGGCCATGCAGGAAGCACATCGACTGGATGCCCTGATCGGTGAAAAACGTCTGTCCCGGCAGAAGTTCACGGAAGACATGGCGGCTATCGAGGCGCGGTTACGGGAAAACGCCGAATCCCGCAAGCTGGGGTTCAGCGAGCTGGTGGATTTACTGGCGCCGGGCGAAGACTGGATGGTCGCCGAGCAGTCCGCCATCGAGAAAGTGGACGCGCTGGCCAGCGAAACCGAGGTGCGATTGCGCGAATGGCGCGAACAGCTGCGCCAACACATGGACAGGGGCGTTCCGGAAAAACAGGAAAAACAGTTGCAGCAAGAGCTGGAACAACTGCAACAGGAACTGGAAAACATGCGCAATAATATCGCTGAACTGGATGTGCTGGTGAAACAGGACGACCTGAGGCGCGAACAACTGGAAAAACAGAACAGAAATTTGCTGGAACTGCAGAACCAGGCCGAGCTGTGGCAGAAAATGAAAGCCGTGATCGGCTCGGCCGACGGCTCGCGGTTTCGCAATTTTGCGCAGAGCGTGACGCTGGATTCGCTGGTATCGTATGCAAACACTCACTTGCGTGAATTGGCGCGTCGTTACCGCATCGAGCGTATTGCTGGATCTGATCTCGGCATCGAAGTGGTGGACACGGAAATGGGTGACGAGAGGAGGAGTGTGTATTCACTTTCGGGTGGTGAGTCCTTCCTGGTGTCGCTGGCTCTGGCGCTGGGCCTGGCGTCATTGAGCGCCGTGCGCACGCCGGTGGAAAGCCTGTTTATTGACGAGGGCTTCGGCTCGCTGGATTCACGTACTCTGGATACCGCGCTGGCCGCGCTGGATACGCTGCAGGCGCAGGGCCGCAAGATCGGTGTGATTTCACACGTCAATGCGCTGGTGGAACGTATTGGCGTGCAGGTTAAAGTGACCGCCGCTGCCGCCGGTCACAGCAAGATCACGGTAAGCGCCTGAGCCTCGCGGAACGGAGCTTGGCGCTGTCTCGTCTGTGCTGACTGTGCAACAGAAACAAAATCACCTGGCGGTGTTCGATCTGGACAGCACGCTGACCCGGAAAGATACCTATCTCGATTTCCTGCTGCGGTTCCTGATGTCTCATCCGCAACGTTTGCCACGCACTGCAGGTCTGCCGCTGGATGTTATCAGGTTCAAGCTGGGGCAACGTAACAATAGCTGGCTCAAGCAGCGTTTTCTGCAAGCCGTTCTGGGCGGCGTTTGTCGATGGGAGCTGGATACGTTCAGCCGGCGTTTTGTTGATCGGCTGTGGCGCCGCGGTATGCGCCAAAGCGTGCTGGAACGGCTGGCGCAACACCGCGAGGCGGGTGACCGCCTGATACTGGTAACCGCCAGTTTCGATTTTTATGTTCGGCTGTTGTCAGAAAAACTGGGTATACACGAGGTCGTGGCCACCGGCGCGGAATGGCGCGACGACCGGCTTAGCGGCAAGCTTGCCGGGCAGAACTGCTACGGCGCGGAAAAACTGCGCCGCCTCGATATTCTGCTGGGCGAACAGCGGGACAGTTACCATGTGACAGCTTACTCGGATCATCATTCCGACACTGAATTGCTGGCCTGGGCGGACACGGCTGTAGCGGTGGCGCCCACTGGCAGGCTTGCGGCCACGGCGCGCCGGCGCGGCTGGGAAATCCTACCGGAATAAAAAAACCGGCGCGGGCCGGGGTTACACGGGCAAGCGATGGCTGCGGTTATTTGGTTTCGCCAGAGGCTTTTTCAGCTTTTTGTGAAGCTGCCCTGGCCTGTTCAGCCCGCTTGGTCTGCTACCTTTTTTGCCGCCACGGCCTCTGTCGCGGCGTCGCTGCCGGCTACCGCCGCAGCTGATTCGGCGATGCTTTCAGCCATTACGGAGCCCGAAGCAGCCAGTGCTGCAGCGATGGATGCTGAAACAGCTATATGCTTGATTTTCATTCTGTAACTCCCTTGTGTAAATTGACTGTGGTCATGTTGGGTTTTTTTGTTGCAATAACGCCGACTAAACGAGGTGAAAGTCGGGGATAACAGGTGATTTTTGTCCAGGTCAAGTAAGTCTCACGAGCGTCTCTTGCGCTCCATGCTTCGCTGGTTGATGTGGCTGCTGGCGGTGTCGGCGGTGGCTTTTATCGTTGCCGACAGTATCTACCTGGCGCGCAT
>JALXFQ010000071.1 GCA_027067235.1 Gammaproteobacteria bacterium | reverse complement strand
ATGGTACGCGATAGCCTTCCTGCCAGAATACCTTGCCGTGGAAGAACTGCTTGTGCTCGTAGAACGCTTCGCCGTGGTCGGAGCTGGAAATGATGATGGTGCTGTCGGCCAGACCGGCCTTGTCCAGAGCCTTCAGCACCCGGCCCACGGCCCGGTCCAGGTAATGAATGGCATTGTCGTATTCATTCACTGTTTGCGCCACTTTATCCGGGTCGAAGCTGGCTTTGGCCGGTTGCCAGACGGGCTGTTTGTCGCCGGCCAGATACGGATAATGCGTACCGGAAAAATGCAGCACGCCGAAAAACGGCGTATTGGCGGAACGGTCATCCAGCCAGTTTTCAAACACTGACACCGTGGCCAGGTCATCGCGTCCCAGCGTGGCGTCGGCGTGCAGCGGAGCGTTGACATAATCAACAGTTCGCTGATCCAGCAGCAGATCGTCCATGGCCTGCCATTCCAGCCAGTGCGAACTGATATAAAAGGTGTGCAGTTGCGCGGCCCTGGCGTATTGCCAGATCAGCGACGAAGCAAACATGGTGTGGTCATCGGTAGGCAGCAGGCCGGTAAAAATGGAATGACAGGAATTGCGCGTGACGCCGCTGTTGGACATGGCGTGCGGATAGAGAAAAGCCCCGGTAAAACGCTGTTTCTGATGCGGCGTGGTATCGCGCCGGTAGCCGAACAGGGAGGTATGGTCACTACGCAGCGATTCGTGCAGGATGAACAGCACGTTGAAATCGCCGCGTCGGCTGAATGCCGGTATCGGGTCCCGTTTACGCTCTGGCGTGTCAGTTTTCTGGTAGCTGACCAGATACTCCTGCTCGTTGTCCAGCAGGGTGCGCGCCTGATCCACGGTGTAAAGAAAAGGCGTCAGATACGGGCTCGCCTCGACTTCCTTCACCAGGTTGTAACTCAGCGAGAAGCCAATCAGCGCGCCCAGCGCCAGCCCGGCCAGCTTGCCGCGCGACAGCAACGCCTCACCTTTACGCGCCAACGTGAAAAAAGCGTAAAACGCCAGAATGTACAGGGGAATGGGCCAAAGCTGCGACACGCTCATCAGCGCCGCGCCATGCTCCAGCCAGTAATCCAGATTCGACAGCGTAACGCCCATGTCGCGCGCCGACAGGAATTCGCGATAAACGCCGAAAAACACGTACTGCACGCCCCAGGCCATGCCCAGCAATGTCGACAACAGCCAGACCAGCGCACGACCCGTGAACGAACGACGCAACATCACCACCAGCTTGCGCAGGAAAAACAGCAGGAAAAACAGCGCAGGCACCACCGCCGCATAGCGCCAGCCGCCCCATACCAGCGCCTCGCGGCGCAGGAAATAATCGACGCCAGCCAGTAATGCCGTAAACACCAGCGTCTGCAGCAAGGCGCGCCGGAAACCCGCGCTGGCGTCTGGCGCGTCAGACGCCATCCCAAAGCACGACGCCCGCGAACACTGCGCCGATTTTCTCCACTTTGTGATCGATGGCCAGGGATTTCATGCGCGCCACGGTCCAGCCGCGCATGTTCAGTCCTTCTTCCGCCATGCGCCGCACCACGGCTTCCGCGTCTTCCCGATGACCATGGGCATGGTATTCCATGATCAGCCCGGGCTGCGCCGGGTCATCGCTCCAGGCGGCGGCAACAGCGGCGCTGATGATGGAGCCGGGAATATCCGATTCCATAGCGGCATAGGCCATGGGCGCCAGCGCTCCGCCGGGCAGTTGAATGGCGGATACCGCCAACTCCACTGCGTCGGGCGGCACGATGGATGACATTTTAACCAGATTGGTATTGCCCACGCCGGCATTCAACAATGCGCCATCAAAGGCGTTAAGCGGCGTGAAACCTTCGCTGGCGCCGCTGGCGAAACTGTAGCTGGTGGGTGTTTTGATAATCACGCTGCATCACCGGGCTTGTGCACTACGGTTGCCGGATCGACGCCCATCATCTCCACCAGGCCACGGTGCAATTCCATGGTGGATACCTGCTGCGCGCCCAGTGCCTGCTTCAGCGACAGGAAGGCTTTTTCGCCGTCCACCGTATTGCCGCAGGTGAACAGATCCACTGCCGCATAGCCATATTCCGGCCAGGTATGTATGGACAGATGGCTCTCGGCTATAATCACCGCGCCGGACACGCCGTGGGGTGAAAAATGATGGAAGGCGTCCGCCACGATGGTTGCGCCCGAATCACGCGCCGCCGCCAGCATGGCCTGCTTGACGAACGCCACGTCGTTCAGGCGCTCTTTGTCGCATGCGTACAACTCCGCAACTATCTGCGTGCCCAGCGAATGCATGATCAAATCTCACGACATCTGTGTTGAAAGGGGCGCGAATATAGAAAAACCACGGCCTCAAGGCAACACGAAAGCCGCAAATGCCGGTTATTTTCGCCGCCACGAAAAAAGGCCGGCTTGAAACCGGCCCTTTGCCTGGATGGTGGCGCGCAGCTCAGGCTCTGCCGCCCTGAAGAAAGTCCTGATATTCTTTCAGTTCGTCCCATTTGCCCTCATCCGCCAGCCGGGCCTGTTCCGGCCAGGTCTGCGGGTCGTGCATCTGAAACCGGGAGCCGGCATCGCGCAATATCTGTCGCAGTTTCTCCACATCGGTGTTGGCCAGATCATGCCAGTTGGCGATACCGGCGTTGTGAAACAGCTCCTCGATCTTCGGACCAATACCCTCGACGACCTTGAGGTCTTCGGGCTTCTTCGCGGCTTTACCGCGACCGGTTTTTCTGGACTTTGACACGGTCGCGTCGGTCTTCAGTTCCTTCACCGAACCCATCAACGGCTGAATGGTGCTGTCTGTCTCGCTGGCGCCGGGCATCTTGGCCGGGTCAACGCCGCCCACCAGATACTCCTGAAACTCTTTCAGTTCATCCCATTTGCCATCGGCGGCAAGCCTGGCCTGCTCTGGCCAGGAATCTGGATCTATCACTTTGTAGGCCGGCCCGGCCTTGTCCAGAATGCCGCGCAGCTCGCCGGTGCTGGAGTCTCCCAGGCGACGATAGGTTTCGATATCGGCATCATTGAGCACGCCCTCGACCTTGGGCCCGATACCTTCGATAACCTGCAGGTCGTCTTTCACCGCGGTGGTAGCAGAAGCGCCACGCGCACCTGCGGCGCTGGTCACGGCCTTTTCGGCGACCAGACCGGCTCCGCCGGCTACTGCACCGGCGCCCGCCAGCGCGCCCTCATCCGCTTCTTCGCCCTTTCTGGCGCAACCCAGTGACTTGAAAATCAGGCCCAGCAGAAAAGCAACCAGTATCATCAGCCATACCGGCACGCTGGCATCGCTGCCATCAAAATATTTGAAGAAATCATTCATGTCCTTGCTTCCCCTCTGCTTACTCGATAAACAGCTCGACCCGGCGATTCTGCGCCCTGCCCTGTTCTGTGGAGTTGTCCGCCACGGGCGAGTCCTCACCCGCTGATTCGGTACGGATATAGCGCCGTTCGATGCCGTGCTTGGCCAGCAGGTCACCCACCATGCGCGCCCGCAACAGGCCCAGATGACGGTTGTAGGCGGCATTGCCCTGGTTGTCGGTATGGCCGACTATGCGAATCGTCTTGCCGCTCTGTTTCAACTCTTGGGCCAGATCGGCCAGGTACAGCTCCAGATTCGAATCCACGTTGCCCCGGTGGGAATCGAACGGGAAATAGACGACCCGACGATCATCCAGCTCACTGACCTTGAAGCCGGCCTTGTCCACCGGCACCAGGTCAAATTTCACCGCGGCGAATGGCACCCCGGGCTCCTGCGCGACGCCCTGCGCCTGCTCGCTGGCAATCAACACCCGGTTTTTATCGGCTACGGCGATGAACAGATCACGGACTTTGGCGGCGCGCGACAAACCCATGTTATCCAGCAGGGTGTCGTTTTTCTCGCCATCATAATACAGGCCGGTGATGCGCAGCGCCTTGTCGTCTCCCATGTCGCCGAGCAATGCCGATTTGAACGCGTCGAAGTCGGCACTGACCTGCGGTTCGGAAGACGACCAGTGGAATGTCAGCGGCGCCGCGGCAGCGGCTTCTGCAGCAGCGGATCCGCTGTCGGCCCGGGTGTCTGCTGAAGGCGCCGGCGCCGCGGTGGAATCGGGCAGATCAGCGTAGCCGAATTTTACCGCCGGCAGCATGGCGTCCGCTCTGCCGGTGTAGTCGCCCAGGTTTTCGGAGGAGACCAGTATTCGCGACTCGTCCACGGCACCAACGAAATATTTTGCCGTATCCACGGCCCGCGCCACGCCCAGGTCAGGATATTCGGAAGGATTGTCCTCACCGTTGAAATACTGCCCGACGATATGCAGCATTTTCCCTTCCGGCAGTTCGCGAATGATTCTTGCCTTGACCGCGTCGAATTCAGCCGTCGTGACCGCTTTCGGCGAAGACCAGGCGAAGCTGATGGGCTCCCTGGGTGGCAAGGCCGGCGCTTCCTCCTGCGCCGGCGCAACAGCGGGAGCCGGGGCCAGTTCCGCCGGCGCGGAAGCCGGCTGTGAAACGTCCGCCGCTGGCGCAATCACCACTTCGGACTTGCCTGTCTCCGCTGAATCGTCACACATGTGCTTGATCTTGCAGGCATACCACCAGAGACTGAGCAAGCCCCACAGCAACGCCAGCAGCAACACCCACAGCCGTTTGCCGGAAAAGCCGCCCACGCCATTTCGACGCCGGCAAAATATGCAACGCAGGATATATCCCAGCAGAAACGCGATAAAAAGCGCGGTTCCCAGCAGCAACAGGTTTGCCATAATTCATCTCCCTGATCTCATGCCTGCGGCCCCGGGGCTGCGGCAGCCGCCCCCGCGAACAAACCCGCATACGGCCTGTTTTAACGCCGGGCAGCGTTTATTTTGGTATATCGACCATCTATATACCACTAATGAAAACGATTCAGCAAGCCGTACCGGCCGCAGACTGTCAAACTTGCCAGCCGGCCGGGTTTTTGTATTGCGCGAAAGACGCAGGCAGACGAGAATAGCGGCAACCAGAAACGCCAGGGAGAAATCAACACGATGAGCGAGCAAACCGCCATTGAACAGGAAATCGCGCAGCTGATTGTCGATACGCTGAACCTCGAAGATATCAGCGCCGCGGAGATCGCGCCGCAGGAACCTCTGTTTGGGGAGGGCCTGGGACTGGATTCCATTGATGCGCTGGAGCTGGCGCTGGCCATCTCCGGCAAGTACGGCTTTCAGTTGAAAGCGGAAGACGAGAACAACAAGGCCATCTTCGCCACGCTGCGATCACTTGCCAGCCATATCGAGAAAAACCGCGTCTGAACCGCAAGCCATGGGCCAGCCGCCAGCAGCCGACTCAAGCCCGGTAGTCGCCAGCGACCTGCTCCGCCGGCCGTTGTTCTACCATGCGGATAGCGTCCGGTCAGGCTCCGACCTGCTCCTCGACATGCTGAAAGTAAGCGCTCACCTTGGCCCGTATGAGCATATCATCAACGACTGCGCGGACCGCTACTTCTTCACCGTCCTGCTGCTGGCAGCGGCCAGCAGCGGCAAGATCAGTCTGCTGCCCGCCAGCCACACCGAAACGGCCATAGACGCGTTGAGCAGTCGTTACCGCAACACGGCCCTGGTCACCGATAACGCTGACAATACCGGCAGAGACACGATTCAGATCAGCAAAATCATCGCTACGGACAACCCGCCGCAACAATCTGCAGCGGACATCCCGCGGCTCGCCGACTCACAGGTCATTGCCATCGCCTTTACCTCGGGCAGCACCGGCGAACCGCAAGCCCACCCCCGAACCTGGCGCTGGGCCATGCAGGAAGCCAAAGCCGCCGGCAGCGCCCTCGGGCTGGACAAGAACCGGCCAAAGCGGATTGTCTGCACCACGCCGCCGCAGCATATGTACGGCTTTGTCAGCTCCATATTCATCCCGCTGGCACTGGGCCAGGCCAGCTACCGTGGCCGACCTTTTTTTCCCGAGGAAATCCGCGAAGCCTTGTCCGAAAGCGGCCGCCACAGCCTGCTGGTGACCACGCCAACTCAGATCAGGGCCTGTGTGCGCAGTCAGGCAAAACTGCCGCGAGCCGGGCTGATACTCTCATCCGCCGCGCCGCTGGACAGAAGCCTGGCCGAACAGGCAGAAAAACTTTATCTTACCCAAGTGGTTGAATTTTATGGCAGCACCGAAACCGGCGCTATCGCCCTGCGCCGCCCCACACTTGAAAGCGCCTGGAAATGCTTCGCCGGCATCCGCGTAAAACCGGTCCACGGGGAGTTGCAGGTTCACGCCGGCTATCTACCTGCTCCGGCGCGGGTGCATGATCAGGTGGAGATTATTGATGAGCGCCATTTCCTGTTGCTCGGGCGCAGTGCCGATCTGATAAAAATCGGCGGCAAGCGCGAATCGCTGGCGCGCCTGAACAGCATCCTGCTCGCCATGGAGGGCGTGGAAGACGGCGCCTTTGTCTTTACCGAGGCGTCGGGCGAGCAGGAGCCGCGGCTGGCGGCGCTGGTGGTGGCGCCGGGACTGCCGGTGAAAGCCATACAGTCTCATCTGCGCAAGGCCATGGATGCGGTCTTCCTGCCCCGCCCGCTGAAGAAAGTGGAGGCTCTGCCGCGCACGGCCGCCGGCAAGCTTACCCGCAAGGCCCTGCTGGCACTACTCAAATCATGAGCCATTGGGTTGATAAAAAGGAGCGCAGCAACCTCGCCACCATCCGCCTTATTGTCATGCTGGCGCGTACACTGGGACGCCGCGCAGGTCGCGGCCTGCTATATCCGATCACCCTCTATTTCGTGATATTTTCTCGCGGCGGATACCGCGCATCAAAACTTTTTCTGCGCCGCGCCATGCCGGCCAGGCCGGGGTTTCGCGAAGTATTCAATCACTATTACGCGTTTGCCAGCACCCTGCTGGACAACGTATTCATCTCCGCCAACCGGTTTGACCTGTTCGATATCGAAATTTGCGACAATGGCTGGCGCAAGGTCATTCGAGCCGACACCCATGCCGGTCGCGGCTCCATTTTTCTCGGCGCGCACCTGGGCAGTTTTCATGCCATGCGTCTGACCGGCGACCGGTTCAACATTCCCGTAGCGGCCATGATGCACCGCGCCGAGTCCAGCAAAATCATGCAGGTGCTGGCCGAACAGGCGCCGTCGCTGAAACGGAATGTCATCGAAATCACCGACCCCGACGCATGGATCAGGGCCAAAGCCCTGCTCGATGAGGGCGTCAGCATTGCCATACTGGCCGACCGTTCGGTCAGCGACGACAACAACCTGCACATCGATTTTCTCGGCCAGCCGGCCCTGTTTCCCGCCGGCCCGATTATCATTTCGTCATTGCTGAAGGCGCCGGTTTATACTATTTTCACCCTGTATCGGGGCAAGGCGCTGTACCAGGTGCATATTCACAAGCTGGGCGACAACATCCAGCTTCAGCGCGGCAATCGCCTGGAGTCGGCTCGCCCCTACGTCAGCCGTTATGTGCGTCAGCTGGAAGATCACTGCCGGCTTGCGCCCTATAACTGGTTCAACTTTTATGATTTCTGGGCGTCGGCGCAACGGCCTGGCGCAGACGAACATGAACCGGCAGAAAGCTGAATTCACCGCGCCCGTCATCGTGCCACACGACCACCCCAGCCTGGCCGATCACTTTCCTTCCCGGCCGCTGGCGCCAGGCGCGCTGATTCTGGACCTGGTGACAGCCGCCTACCTGGAGCGGTTTCCGCAGAAAAGACTGGTGGAAATCATTCATGCCAAATTTCTGAAACCTGTGACGCCGGCTGCGGTCTGTACCCTGACAGTAACCAGAACCCGGGGCGACCGACTGGTTTTCGACCTGCGCGACGCCGGTGACAAACTGCTGATGAACGCTGCCATGCGCTTTGAAAAACTGTGAAATACTTGCCGATACTGCTTGTTCTGCTGCCCGGCGTCTGCGCGGCGGACTGGAACATGGACAAGCTGGCGCGGCAGTTCGCCGATATCAGCCAATCCCGTTCCGCTTTTGTCGAGCATCAGTCCTCGTCTCTGCTGAACCAGGACC
>JALXFQ010000070.1 GCA_027067235.1 Gammaproteobacteria bacterium | reverse complement strand
GATTAAACAGCGTACTCTGAAGAATGTTATCCGAGCCACAGGAGTCGGGTTGCATACTGGAGAGAAGGTCTATCTGACCTTGCGGCCAGCGGCGCCGGATACCGGCGTGGTATTCAGACGCATCGACCTCGATCCGCCGGTAGATATCGCCGCCAACTACGCCAATGTCACCGATACGCGGCTGTCATCCACCATCGAAAAGGATGGCGTGAAAGTGGCGACGGTGGAACATATCATGTCGGCTTTTGCCGGCCTCGGTATCGACAATGCCTACGTTGACGTGACCGTGGGGGAAGTGCCGATCATGGACGGCAGTTCCGGGCCGTTTGTGTTTCTGATCCAGTCTGCCGGCATTACCGAGCAGCCTGTGCCGAAACGGTTTATACGTGTCCGCAAGACAGTCAAGGTCGAGGATGGCGATAAATGGGCCAGATTCGATCCGCATGAAGGTTTCAAGATATCGTTTGCCATCAATTTCGATCATCCGGTATTCAGAAAATCTCTGCAGTATGCGCGGGTGGATTTTTCCACCACATCGTACATGAAAGAAGTGAGCCGGGCGCGTACGTTCGGTTTCATGAAAGATATAG
This sequence comes from Gammaproteobacteria bacterium, assembly GCA_027067235.1. Classification (GTDB taxonomy): domain Bacteria; phylum Pseudomonadota; class Gammaproteobacteria; order QOAV01; family QOAV01; genus QOAV01. The sequence continues at coordinate 2,185 of JALXFQ010000070.1, read as the reverse complement.
AGGCACTGCGCGAAGCCGGACTTGCCCGTGGCGGCAGCCTGGATAATGCGGTGGTGCTGGATTCATATCGCATTCTGAATGAAGACGGACTGCGTTATGAAGACGAGTTCGTCAAACACAAGGTGCTGGATGCCGTGGGCGACCTGTACCTGCTGGGCAGACCGCTGATCGGCGAGTTCAGCGCCTATAAATCGGGTCATGCCCTGAACAACAAACTTCTGCGAGAGTTGATGGCGCAGGAAGAAGCATGGGAAGAGGTGTCGTTTGAACACGGCGAGGAGTCTCCCATCGTCTTTACTCAGGCGGCTCCGGTCGGCGCAGCCTGACAATACCCGGTTTCAGGACCGGTCGATAACACGGCCGGCGATGCGCCGCAGGGACGCGGCCAGTTTCTCATCACGGATGGTATCAGCCACCTGGGTCAGCAGATTTGCTGTATTCCGGGTGATCGGTTTGTGCTGAAACTTTGTTTTAGCCTGGTTTTTGCCGGGCGAGGGCGGCGGCGACGGCTGTATGCGGATCCTGATGGATTTCAGGTTCCTGAACGTGGAGTGTTTTCGCAGGCTGTTTTCGATGCTTGCCTGCTCAAAGCGCAGTTTTTGCGCCCAGCCCGGCGAACGTAGCTGCACAGACAGTACGCCGTTTTCATAGTTAAGCGGCATGCAGTGATTTTTCAATGGATCGTCGACTGATTGACGCCAGCTGTCCAGCAAAGACGATTGTTGCTGGATAGATTTCAAGGATGGGCTATCTTTCTGAAATGCATTAAGAAATGCCGAAAGTTTTTGCAGACCGAATTGCTGACGGGACGACATTGAGTAAGGTGAGCACCTACACGGGAAAAGTTGAAACATGAAATTTATCATTGTATCGGAAGGCGCGAAAGCGGGAACGGTGCGCCAGCTGGGACACAGAACCTTCGTCGCTGGTGCGGTATTGTTGTTTGCTCTGGTAGCGGTGGCCGCCGGCGCAATCGGCTATATGCTGAAAGACCCGGTAGTACCCATGGAAGTGGTTCATACCCAGGCGCCCAAAATTGCCGAAATGAAGCAGCGACTGGACGAATACAAGCGCCGGATCGAAGAAACCCGGCTGCAGGGAGAAAGCCGTTTTCAGGTTATGGCTACCCAGCTGGCTGATGTTCAGGCCAAGCTCATGCGGCTGGACAGCATCGGTGAAAGACTGACTCGCGCCGCCGGCATCAATGAACAGGAACTGGCGTTCAGTGAGCATCTGGCCATTGGTGGTCCGGCTGCCCTGGAGCCCATGTCGGATGCCATTGTGGATGATTTCAATCATGCCCTGGATAAACTGTCCATTGACCTGGACCGGAAATCCGAGCAGCTGGATGTGCTCAGCTCCATGTTCATTGATCAGCAGCTGCAGGCGGATCTGAACCCGGTGGGCTGGCCCGTGAGTGGTGGCTATGTGTCTTCCCGCTTCGGCAAACGCGTGGACCCGTTCACCAAACGTCCGACTTTCCATGCCGGGGTGGATATCGCCAGCCCCAAAGGTACTCCGTTCAACGCCATGGCCGACGGCGTGGTGATCTATTCCGGCAAGCGCGCCGGCTATGGCAATATGGTGGAAATTGACCACGGTGATGGCCGCACCACGCGCTACGGCCACGCTTCCGTGCTGCTGGTGGCCAGGGGCGATTTTGTCAAAAAAGGACAAAAAATAGGTCTGGTGGGGAACACCGGGCGATCTACCGGTTCTCATCTTCACTTTGAAGTGCTGAAAAACGGCAAGCAGGTCAATCCCAAGCAGTACCTGACCAAACTGGCCAAACGATAGCCCGGGTTTTGACATGCCGGCAGGGAAGCGCTGCGCCGATATTCCCATCTGATTTCTCTTTGTTTTTTCAGGCAAGGATCCTGAGGTTGAAAAAGTGCTGAAAAAAATATTCGGTAGCCGCAACCAGCGGCTGATCAAACGCTATAACAAAAAAGTGAGCCTGATCAATGCTCTGGAAGAGCAGATGCAGTCTCTCAGTGATGCAGAGCTGAAAGCAAAGACCGGCGAGTTCCGCCAGCGAGTCGCAGACGGCGAAAGCCTTGATGATCTTCTGCCCGAGGCTTTTGCCGTCTGCCGCGAAGCTTCCGTGCGTTCACTGGGCATGCGCCATTTCGATGTCCAGTTGATCGGCGGCATGGTGCTGCATGACGGCAATATAGCCGAAATG
>JALXFQ010000069.1 GCA_027067235.1 Gammaproteobacteria bacterium | reverse complement strand
TGGAAACCGACATACTGGAATATCATGGCGAACAGCGCGGCGACCTGTATTACACCAAGGACATGTTGCTGGATGTGGGGGACCGCTACGAAGCCCAGATCGCCAGATGCAAGGCCGCAGTGGCTCCTTACCGATAGAGATGATCGAGTCATGACTTTTGAGCACATAGTCTTTTACGCCATCAGCCTGATCCTGCTGGTTTCCGGACTGCTGGTGGTGACGGTGAAAAACCCGGTGAAGGCGGCGCTGTTTCTGATTCTGTGTTTTGTCAGCGGCGCGGCCCTGTGGCTGCTGCTGGAAGCCGAGTTTCTGGCTCTGACACTGATTCTGGTTTATGTCGGCGCGGTCATGGTGCTGTTCCTGTTTGTGGTCATGATGCTCGATATCAATATCGCCGAAATGCGCGAAGGCTTTGTCAGATATCTGCCTGTCGGCGGCGTGGTTGCGGTATTGATGATGCTGGAAATGGCCATGATACTGGCATCCAGCAAGACCGGCCTGGTGGAGAGATCCCATCCCGTATCTCATGGCGCCGATTACAGCAACACCGCCGAGATCGGCAGCGTGCTGTATACCGACTATGTCTATCCGTTCGAAATTGCTTCCGTGTTGCTGGTCGTGGCCATTGTCGCCGCCATCGCCCTGACCATGCGCAAACGCCCGCAAACAAAAAAACAGACGCCTTCACGGCAGATTGCCACCCGCGCCGGAGACAGGCTGCGCATGGTCGATCTGAAATCGGAGAAAAAACAGCCATGATATTACTCTCGGATTATCTGGTGCTGGGCGCCATTCTGTTTTCCATCAGCGTCGTCGGTATTTTCCTCAACCGCAAGAACCTGGTGGTTCTGCTGATGGCCATCGAACTGATGCTGCTGGCGGTCAATATCAATTTTGTCGCCGCATCGCATTTTCTCAACGATATCTCGGGGCAGGTGTTCGTGTTTTTCATACTGACGGTGGCGGCGGCGGAATCGGCCATTGGCCTGGCTATACTGATTGTGGTTTTCCGTAACCGCAAGACCATCAACGTTGAAGAAATCGACTCACTGAAAGGCTGATCACGTGCTAGAAAATATGCAAGCCGTCTATCTCGCCATCCCGCTGCTGTGCCTGGCAGCGGCCGCCATCGCCGGCCTGGCGGGAGGACGTATCGGCAGGGCGGGCGCCCATGGTGTCACCATATTTGGCGTCGGCGCCGCATTTCTGCTGTCGTTTTATGTTGCCCTGGATGTGTTTCGCAACGGCCATCTGTTCAATGGTCCGGTGTATTCCTGGCTGTCCAGCGGCGGCTACAACTTCCAGGTGGGTTTTCTCATTGATCAGCTCACCGCCACCATGATGGTGGTCGTAACCTTCGTCTCTCTCATGGTGCATATCTACACCATCGGCTACATGGCCGATGACGAGCACAACTGGCCGAAGGACAGCCTGGCGGGCAAAAACAGCTACCAGCGCTTCTTCAGCTACATTTCGCTGTTTACCTTCTCCATGCTGATGCTGGTCATGTCCAACAATTTCATCCAGCTGTTCTTCGGCTGGGAAGCGGTGGGGCTGGTGTCCTATCTGCTCATCGGCTTCTGGTTCAACCGCGAAAGCGCCATCTTCGCCAACATGAAAGCCTTTCTGGTAAACCGGGTAGGGGACTTCGGATTCCTGCTCGGCATCGCCGCCATTTTTGCCTGGTTCGGTACGCTGGACTACGATGCCGTGTTCGGCATAGCGCCCAGTCTGGCCAGCCAGCAGATCCACATCGCCGGCTCGACTCACTGGAGTCTGATCACTTTTATCTGCATCGCCCTGTTTGTCGGCGCCATGGGCAAATCGGCGCAGGTGCCATTGCATGTATGGCTGCCGGATTCCATGGAAGGCCCAACGCCGATTTCAGCCCTGATTCACGCCGCCACCATGGTCACCGCCGGTATCTTCATGGTGGCGCGCATGTCGCCGCTGTATGAAATGTCTGAAACCGCGCTGAGCCTGATTATCATCATCGGTGCCATTACCGCATTGTTCATGGGCCTGCTCGGCATCATTCAGTACGACATCAAACGCGTCATAGCCTATTCGACCCTGTCCCAGCTGGGTTACATGACCGTAGGCCTGGGCGCATCGGCCTACAACGCCAGCATCTTCCACCTGGGCACCCATGCTTTTTTCAAGGCGCTGCTGTTTCTCGGTGCCGGTTCGGTGATTATTGCCATGCATCACGCTCAGGACATGCGCAGGATGGGCGGCTTGCGGCGCTTCATGCCCATTACCTATTTCACCATGATTATCGGGTCGCTGGCGCTGTCGGGGATACCGCCGTTCGCCGGGTTCTTTTCCAAGGACGCCATTATCGAAGCGGTGCATCATTCTCATATAACCGGTTCGGGATTCGCCTATTTCTCCGTGGTGATCGGCGCGTTCATCACGGCATTCTATTCGTTCCGGCTGATTTTCATGACTTTTCACGGCAAGCCGCGCATGGATGAGCATACCCGCAAGCATCTGAAGGAGTCGCCGGCGGTGGTCATCGTGCCTTTGCTGCTGCTGGCCATTCCTTCGGTCATGGCCGGCTGGCAGTTCATCGAGCCCATGCTCTATGGTGATTTTTTTGGTGATGCCATCCGGATACTGCCCCGGCACAATGCCTTTGCCGAAGCCGGCGAACACGGGTTCAGCGCCTGGCATTTCATGAAGCATGGCGCCTTCCAGCCGCCTGTGCTGCTCGCCCTCATCGGCATGGTTTCGGCCTATATATTTTACGTCGCCAGGCCGGATCTGGCAGGGGAATGGCGCGCCAAACTGGCACCGGCAGTGCGTGTTCTGGAAAACAACTATTACTTCGACAAGGTGTATCAGGCCGTGTTTGCCGGCGGTGCCCTGCGGCTGGGTAGCTGCCTGTGGAAAAGCGCCGATGTGAAAATGATCGATGGCTTCATCAATGGTCTCGCCAGAGCGGTCGGCTGGGTTTCCGGCAAAGTACGCCTGGTGCAGAGCGGCTACCTCTATCATTACGCCTTCGTCATGATTATCGGCCTGTTCCTGATGATCTCCTGGTTCCTGTATTTATAAAACGACTATCATTATGTTTGCGGATCATCTGTTAACTGTCTCCATCTGGCTGCCCATACTGGGCGGCATACTGGTGCTCCTGCTGGGTTCCGATGAACGCAAGCCGCTGGTGCGTCAGCTCAGTCTGGGCGTGGCCGTGCTGACTTTCCTGGTAACCGTTCCACTGTGGACCGGGTTTGACCGCGGCACAGCAGCCATGCAATTCGTGGAGCAGGCAGACTGGATCCGGCCGCTGCATATCCAGTATTTCCTCGGTGTGGACGGCTTCTCCATGCCGCTGATACTGCTTACCAGTTTCATCACCATACTGGTGGTTATCGCCGGCTGGCGCGTTATCAGGGATCATCTGGCATCCTACATGGCGGCGTTCCTGATCATGGAAGGCCTGATGATCGGCGTGTTTGCGGCTCTGGACGCCATATTGTTTTATGTGTTCTGGGAAGCGACCCTGCTGCCCATGTACCTGATCATCGGCATCTGGGGCGGCGACAACCGGGTCTACGCGGCGATCAAGTTCTTTCTCTATACCTTGCTCGGTTCGCTGCTGATGCTGGTGGCGATGATCTACCTGTATTATCAGGCCGGACACAGTTTCAGCATCCTGGATTTTCATGCGGCCAGAATCGGTGAAACGGCACAGATACTGCTGTTCCTCGCTTTCTTCGCCGCGTTCGCGGTCAAGATACCCATGTGGCCGGTACATACCTGGCTGCCGGATGCGCACGTGCAGGCGCCCACGGGCGGTTCGGTGATACTGGCCGCCATCATGCTGAAAATGGGTGGTTACGGTTTTCTGCGTTTCAATTTGCCGATCCTGCCAGACGCCAGTCATGCCCTGGCCGGTTTCATGATTGCCCTGTCCCTGATCGCCGTGGTGTATATCGCCTTCGTCGCCCTGGTGCAGACCGACATGAAAAAGCTCATTGCCTATTCATCGATCTCGCACATGGGCTTTGTCACCCTGGGCTTTTTCCTGTTCAACCAGCAGGGCATCGAGGGCGGCATGGTGCAGATGATCTCCCACGGCTTTGTATCCGGCGCCATGTTCCTCTGCGTGGGCGTGCTGTATGACCGCATGCATACCCGGGAAATCAGCGCCTATGGCGGAGTGGGGCATACCATGCCTCTGTTTGCCGCATTCATGATGCTGTTTACCATGGCCAATACCGGCTTGCCCGGTACTTCCGGTTTTGTCGGTGAACTGCTGGTCATCCTCGGCGCTTTCAAGACCAATCTCTGGCTGGCCGTGATCGCCGCCACCACTCTGGTGTTCGGCGCGGCTTATTCGCTATGGCTGTACAAACGCGTGATCTTTGGACCGGTGGTCAATGAAAACGTGAAAAAGCTCACCGATATCAGCAGACGGGAGGCGCTGTTCCTCGGCCTGCTGGCGGTTTTCGTACTCGGCATCGGCCTGTATCCGGGGCCGCTGCTGGATGTGATGCATGCTTCCATCGACAATCTGGTCGCCCAGACCAGCCTGTCCAAGCTGTAACGGGCACAGGAACTGATTATGGAATTTCAAATACCCGATTTTGCGCCTGCTTATCCGGAAATTTTCCTGCTCTGCATGGCCGGCGCCGTGCTGCTGCTGGATCTGTTTTTAGGCAAAAGATTCAGGAATCTTGCCTACGGACTCAGTATCGCCAGCCTGCTGGCCACGATCGCCATGATTATCGGCTCCAGCCAGCAGGCGACCACGTTCAACGGCATGTTTCTGCGGGATCTGATGGGCGACATACTGAAAATTGCTGTCATGCTGTTCACCATCATGGTGTTCATCTATTCCCGCATCTACCAGCAGGACAGACATATTTTCAAAGGTGAATACTTTGTTCTGGCGCTGACCGCCGTGCTGGGCATGATGGTGATGATTTCCGCCGGCAACATGCTGTTGCTGTATCTGGGACTGGAACTGCTGTCCCTGTCATTGTATTCGCTCATCGCCATGCGCCGTGATTCTCTTCATGCCACCGAGGCGGCGATGAAGTATTTCATCCTTGGCGCGCTGGCCTCGGGCATCCTGCTGTACGGTATGTCCATGATCTACGTGACCACCGGCACGCTGGATCTGGCGCAGATTCATGCCGCCATCCGCACCGGCGACAGCGCCAACCTGGTGCTGTCCCTGGGACTGGTTTTCGTGGTCGTCGCGATCGGTTTCAAACTGGGCGCGGTGCCGTTTCACATGTGGGTGCCCGATGTCTACCAGGGTTCCCCCACCAGCGTCACGCTGTTCCTGGGTTCGGCGCCAAAACTGGCGGCTTTTGCCATGCTCATGCGGCTGCTGGTCGGTGGACTGGAAAACATGTCGGGCCAGTGGCAGCAGATGCTCATCATACTGGCGCTGTTCTCCATCGGCTTCGGCAATATAGTCGCCATCGCCCAGACCAACATGAAACGCATGCTGGCGTATTCCGCCATCTCCCATGTCGGTTTTTTCCTGCTCGGCGTGCTGTCCGCGACCCCCGACGGCTATGCCGCATCCATGTTCTATATTCTGGTTTACGGATTCATGACCCTGGGCAGTTTCGGCATGATCCTGCTGCTCAGCAACAAGGACAGTGAATCTGACATGATCGCCAATTTCAAGGGCATGTTCAGCGCTCATCCGCTGTACGCACTGGTCATGACCCTGCTGATGGTGTCCATGGCCGGTATCCCGCCGCTGATCGGCTTCAATGCCAAGCTGGCGGTTATCAATGCGCTGGTGGAATCAAGACTCTACTGGGTTGCCGTTGTCGCCGTCCTGTTTTCGGTGGTCGGCGCCTTTTATTATCTGCGCATTGTCAAGTTCATGTATTTTGATCAGCCCGGCGAAGCAATCCGGCTCAACGGCGGCATGGAAATGCATACCTTGCTGACCATCAACGCGCTGGCGCTGATTCTGGGGCTGCCCTGGATAGGCTGGCTGATCCGGATTTGCAACAGCGCGCTGGCGCAGTTGAGCTGAATGGATGCCGTTGCGGTGGAATTTGACCCGCCCAGAGCAAAACAACAGTTGTAAAGCTTGCTTCTCCGTCATAGAATGCGGCCGCACTTGACGCGGGGTGGAGCAGTTTGGCAGCTCGTCGGGCTCATAACCCGAAGGTCGCAGGTTCAAATCCTGCCCCCGCAACCAGAATAACAAGACCCCGCTGAAAGCGGGGTTTTTTATTGGTTACAGTGAGGCGGGTGTTTTGTTTTTCCGGCAAAACAACCCTATACTCCGCAGATTCGACGGGGTATGCGCAAGTGGGCTACGGCCCACTTTTCAGTTGTGGAGGACGAGTTGACGACGGGCAGAAATGATCTGGTTGATATGCTGGAGCCTGTGATCAATGACCTGGGCTATGAATTGCTGACAGTGGAATATTCCGCTACCGGCAACAAATCACTGCTGCGGGTTTATATCGACTCGGCCGACGGCGTCAATGTGGATGACTGCGCCCGGGTGAGTCGTGAGATCAGCGCCATACTGGACGTTAATGACCCTGTTTCCGGCCACTATCTGCTGGAAGTATCATCGCCGGGAGCAGACCGGCCGCTGGCAAAGCCGGCGCATTTTGAAAAAGTGGTCGGCAAAAAAATCAGGGTCAAAATGAAATACCCGGTCATGGGCAGGCAACGCTTTACCGGAATACTGCAGCAGCTGGATGGAATGACGCTGGTGCTTGAAGTGGACAACGAGGCCTATGACCTGCCTCTGCAAGAAGTGGAAAAAGCCAATTTGGTGGCAGAATATTAATTGAGTCTATCAGTGAGCAGATAAACGTGCAGCATAACGAAATATTATTGATGGCGGACGCCGTTTCCCGCGAGAAAGGCGTGGAAAAAGAAGAAATTTTCAAGGCGCTGGAGGCGGCGCTGGCTACGGCTACGCGCAAAAAGGATGGCGAAGACGTGGATATACGCGTATCCATATACCGCGACACAGGCGCCTATGACTCTTTTCGCCGCTGGGAAGTGGTTGAAAGCGAGGATGAGGTTGAATTCCCGGAGCGTCAGATGACACTGCAGCAGGCGCGGGAAATACAGCCGGAAATCCAGGTCGGCGAGTTCATCGAAAAGCCGCTGGAACCGGTGGAATTCGGCCGCATCGCAGCACAGGCCGCGAAACAGGTCATCATGCAGAAAGTACGCGAGGCCGAACGCGCCCGCGTGGTGGAGGAATTCGCCGACCGTGAAGGTGAAATGGTCACTGGTGTGGTCAAGCGGCTGGAACGGGGCGATGTGATTGTCGACCTGGGCAGCACCGAGGCCATTTTGCGTAAATCGCAAATGATACCCCGTGAAGGCTTGCGTCCGGGCGACCGCATACGTGCGCTGCTGACCGAAATCAATTCTCTGCCGAGAGGACCACAGCTGTCGCTGAGCCGCGTTGATCCCCAGTTTCTCATTGAACTGTTCAAGCTGGAAGTGCCGGAAGTCAGCGAAGGGCTGATTGAAATACGCAGCGCGGCGCGGGATCCGGGCTCGCGCGCCAAGATTACCGTACACTCGCGTGACCCCAAAATTGATCCGGTTGGCGCCTGCGTCGGCATACGCGGAGCCCGGGTGCAAAGTGTTTCCAACGAGATTGCCGGGGAACGCGTGGATGTCATCAAATGGTCGCCTGACAATGCGCAATACATCATTAACGCTTTGTCGCCGGCCGAGGTTCTGTCCATACTGGTGGATGAAGACCTGAATTCCATGGACGTTATTGTTGACGAAACCCAGCTGTCCAAGGCCATTGGCCGCGGCGGGCAGAATGTGCGCCTGGCTTCCGAGCTGACCGGATGGCAGCTGAACATCATGTCACCGGAGCAGGCCAACGAAAAACAGGCCGAGGAGAACGAAGGCATACTCAGACTTTTCTCCGAAAAACTGGATCTGGACGAGGACGTTGCCATGATCCTGGTGCAGGAAGGCTTTACCACGCTGGAAGAAGTGGCTTACGTACCCAAGGCAGAAATGCTGGAAATCGAGGAATTCGACGAAG
>JALXFQ010000068.1 GCA_027067235.1 Gammaproteobacteria bacterium | reverse complement strand
ATGCCCTGCAGACTGGCCAGGGCGTCCTTGTATTTGTCCGGCGCGACAAAGGGCATGACACCTTCGATGACCATGACCAGGGCCAGCGCGCTCCACAAATCCTGCCACATCACCGGTAACTGTCCCCAGCAAGGCTCAGTTGCCGGCCGGCGGCTGGATCGCGCCGGCGGCGGGCGGCTGCAAAGCTTTGTCACCCGGCGTCTGGAAGAACCTGAAGAAATCCGAATCCGGCTCGAGTATGAGCAGATCCTTCTTGTCCTTGAAAGAGGCCTTGTAGGCATTCAGACTGCGATAAAAATTGAAGAAATCCTCGTCAGCGGAAAAAGCCCTGCCGTAAATGGCCGTTGCCTGGCCATCGCCCTTGCCGCGCATGGCCTCGGACTTGCGGTAGGCCTTTGCCAGCATCACTTCTTTTTTCGCGTCTGCCTCGGCACGGATGCGCTTGGCTTCTGCTTCGCCCCTGGCGCGCAGTTCCTTGGCCACTTTTTCCCGCTCGGCCTCCATGCGCCGGTACACGGATTCCGATATATCGCGATCATAATCCACCCGCTTCAGGCGCACATCGACGACTTCGATGCCATATTCCCTGGCCGACTTGTCGGTGGACTGACGTACCGAGTCCATGATCTTGGCGCGGTCGCCGGACACCACGTTTTCCACCGTACGCTTGCCGATCTCGGCGCGCAGACCATCGTTCACCAGCTGTGACAGACGTATCTGCGCGCGATCCTTGGACCCGGCAACGGAGGTGTAATACTTGAAAACGTCCTTGATGCGCCATTTGACAAACGAATCCACTTTCAGATTCTTCTTTTCCAGCGTCAGAAACAGTTCCGGCTCGGCGTCCATGGTCTGGATGCGGGCATCGTAATACCTGACCTGATTGATCAGCGGAATCTTGAGATGCAACCCCGGCGAGTCGTTATAGCGCACGATTTCGCCGAACTTGAAAACAATGTTCTTTTCGCGCTCGTCGACCCAGTATATCGCGTTCAGCACCACGACAACGGCTATCAGCACGGCGATCAGTATCGCCATTCCCCTGCTGCTCATCACTGCACCCTCTTTCTCAGATCGCTGCGGCTGTTGGCGGCGGGCCGCACCGCCTTGTGCGCCTGCTCGACGATTGTTGGCACTTTCACCGCAGAAGAAGCAGATGCGCCCGCCGGCGCGGTGGCGGAGGGCTGTATCAGCCTGTCCAGCGGCAGATACATGACGCTGTTGCCGTTTTTCTGGTCGATCACCATTTTGCTGGACTTGTTCAGCACCTGTTCCATGGCTTCCAGATAGAGACGATCGCGGGTTACCCTGGGCGCTGTACGATAAGCGTTGAGTATTTCGGTAAAACGCGTGGTTTCACCGCTGGCGCGTTCCACCACCGCCTGCTGGTAGGCGCCGGCCCGGGCCAGCACCTGATCGACCTGGCCTTCAGCCCGTTTCACCAGCTGTACCGCATAGGCGCGGGCCTGGTTCTTCAGACGTTCTTCGTCCTCGCGCGCCTTGACGGCATCGTCAAACGCCGCCTTGACCTCGTCCGGTGGCTGCGCATTCTGCATTTCAACGGTAACGATCTGTATACCGGTGTGGTAACGATCCAGTATTTCCTGCAGCAGGACGCGGGTTTTCTGACCGATTTCGGCGCGACCGGAGGTAATGATGAAATCCATGTTGTTGCGCCCGACCACGGAGCGCACGGCGCTTTCGGTCGCCTGCCGAACCACGGTATCCGCCGTTTCGGCGGGGGTGGCGACGTTGAACAGAAAGTTTTTCGGATCCGCTATCTTGTATTGCACGGCAAACTTGATATCAATGATGTTTTCATCGGAGGTCAGCATCAGGGCCTCGCGCGGCACACTGGTCTTGCTGGCGGTTCGCGGGTCGTCACGGTAACCCACGCGAACGGTGTTTACATGTTGCGTATTGATGATGTAATTGCGTTCGATGGGAATGGGCCAGCGAAAATGCAGACCGGCGTCCTGAACGGTCTTGAATTTGCCGAATCGCAATACCACGCTGTTTTCACCCTGCTTGACGGTATACACGCCGCCGGTCAGCAGCCACCAGCCCAGCAGACCCGCCGCAACGATCAGTAAAACACCGGTCAGGGTCATGCCATTGCCGGGCCCGCCGCCGAAGCCTGATTTGATCTTTTTCAGTATTTCGTCAATATCCGACGTGCTGCCGGATGTATTTTCCCATGGGTCCCTGGGATCCTTGCCGCCGGACCCGCCCGGTTCATTCCAAGGCATAGTGTCTCCTGATTCGGCCCCCTTTGCAGGATGACCTGGATAAGTGCTGCTTTTTTACGGCCAGAGGCGGATTCTAGGTGGATGCACACACACTGGCAAGAACAGCCGTGCTATTTCATGCAGATCATGGAGGGCTGGAAGTCGTCCTGACGTTCCAGCCAGGCCGCGCCCGCTTCGTCCATGGCAACATCCAGTATGCTGCCGCCATCTGCGACGCCGGATTCTTTCACCACCTCGAGACGCTGAAAGATATGCGCCCGCAATCGCGCCGCTTCCGGCCCCAGTTTCAGGGTCTTGATCTGCCGGTAGTGGCTGAAATGGCCGGCGATGGCCGTTTTCAGCCGGTCCATGCCCTCGCCGCTGCGGGCAGACAACCAGATATGTCGGTTATCCGGGCGGTTCGCCGGTATTTCCTCTTCCGCCAGATCGGTCTTGTTGTAGACCACGATGCGCCTTATGTCACCGGCGCCGATTTCTGCCAGTACCCGGTTGACCTGTTCCTCCTGCTGGTCGTGATCAGGATCGGACCAGTCG
>JALXFQ010000067.1 GCA_027067235.1 Gammaproteobacteria bacterium | reverse complement strand
AAGTTTGATCGTGTGATGACTCTGTATCGCGAGTTGGCCAACCGACGGTATCCGGTGTCGCGTCAACAGCTTGAGCAAAAACTGGAATGCAAGGGCGTTACCGTCAAGCGCGCCATCGCCGCGCTGCGTGATACGTTCTCCGTGCCGGTGGAATACGACCGCGAGCATAACGGTTATGTGATCGACCGCGCCGCGGGCGAACGGGAAGTCCCCGGCCTCTGGCTCAACCCGGAAGAAATCCACGCCCTGCTGGTGGCCGACAGCCTGTTGTCCAATCTGGAGCCGGGGCTGGTGCGCGCCGAAACCCGGCCATTCCGGCGGCGGCTGCGCAAGCTGATGGAGCGTATTGGCGGAGCCGGGCAGCATTTCAACCGCATCCGGCTGCTGACCATGGGGCGACGGCGCGAACAGTCGCGCTGGTTCCCGCGTATCGCCCACGCCGTCCTGCAGCGCCAGCGCCTGCGCATCACCTACCACGCCCGCAGCGCCGATCAACCCAGTCAGCGCGAGCTTTCACCGCAGCGCCTGACCCATTACCGCGACAACTGGTATCTGGACGCCTGGTGCCACCAGCGCGAGGCCCTGCGCACGTTCTCGCTGGATTGCATCGAAACCGCCGAGGCGCTGGATGAGGCCGCGCTGGATATGGACGACGAACAACTCGACCGCCACTACGCCACCGCCTACGGCATATTCGCCGGCGAGCCGGACAAGACCGCCGTGCTGCGTTTCAACCCCCACCGCGCCCGCTGGGTGGCCAACGAATCCTGGCATCCCGAGCAGACCGGCCGCTGGCTGGACGACGGCGGCTACGAACTGCGCCTGCCCTACCGCCGCCATGAGGAACTGATTGGCGACATCCTCAAATACGGCGCGGATGTGGAAGTGCTGGCGCCGCCGGTTCTGCGCGAGGCGCTTCGCCGCGAACTGGGCCAGATGCAAAAAAATTACCAATAATCATCTGGCAGTATCAGGGAATGATACGCGGCTTCGCTATCGTGTTGGTTCTTAGAAAACCAACGACAGGGAGCCGCCAACATGAAACGTCGTCATTTCCTCAAGCAAATTGCCGCCGTAAGCGCGGTTGGCATCACCACAAACAAGGCCAGCGCAAAGACCGGGGGTGATCATCGCATCGCCCTGCTGCAAGTCTCCGCCATCGCCGGGTTTCAATACTACGACGGCGAAACCGTCTGGAAAAACATCCCGCCCGGCGCGCCGCTGACCCTCAAGCGAGACAAAACCAACCCCCACGACCGCCGCGCCGTGGAAATCTGGTGGAAACAACACAAACTCGGCTACGTTCCCATGCGCGACAACGCCGCCGTCGCCCAGCTCATGGACGCCGGCGTCCCCCTCGAAGCCCGACTCACCCGCCGCATCGACGCCGCCAACCCGTGGGAGCGGATGCGCTTCGCCATCCTTATCCCCCTGCAAGGCCTGCCGCAGTGGGCGGACGCCGAAAACCAGCAACCGGACGCGGAAGACTATCTGGGCAAATACAGCACCGAAAAAGCCGCCCGCCCGCGCCTCCTCAGCGAAAACACCCGCCGACGCTGGCTCTCCGAAGGCCCGTTCGACGTCTGCGCGCGGGACGAATCACAACTTCCGGGTTATGTTGTGTACAAGTCGTGAATTGGCGGTGGAAGATTCTGTTACTATTAGCTGATTCCACAGGTTAAATGAAGGTCGGGATGGCGGAAGCGATTTATCGGTATTGGGGCAAGGCTGGCGAGCCTGATGATTCGACTGAGAAGTCATGTCATATGCTGGCTTATCACTCTCTGGATGTGGCGGCGGTGGCGGCCGTCTTGCTCGACGAAAACCCGGAACTCCTGGGCCGGCTGGCCGAGGCGACAGGACTTGCGCCCGAAGAAGCCAAAGTTTGGTGCGTTTTTCTGCTTGGCCTGCACGACTTGGGCAAGTTCGCCGAGAGCTTCCAACAATTGCGTCATGATCTGCGCCAGCAGTTCTGGCCCGATGAAAAAATCCGCAAGCGCAACTACAGCATCCGTCATGACGCGCTCGGCTGGATGTTATGGCAGCAATTCCTGCGCAATGAACTGTTCGATTCCGAAGATGAAGATGTGCAGGACTTCATCGACGAGGGCATGAACTACTGGCTTGCGGCTGTGACCGGCCATCATGGCTGGCCGCCCGACAATTCCAGCCGTAACGAAAAGATCAAGCGGCATTTCAGGGATTTCGACAAACAGGCTGCCTTGTTGTTTTGCCGGGAATGGCAGGCATTGATCCGACCCGACTTTTCACGACTGGCGCAGCATTTCGAAGACTCGACCTTTTCCGAGCGCCAATGTCAGGCAAGCTGGCTGCTGGCGGGCATCGCCGTGCTGGCCGACTGGCTGGGTTCCGACAGCGAACGTTTCCGCTATTGTGACCGGCCCATGCCTCTGTCCGAATATTGGGAAAAGCATGCCCTGCCTGCGGCACGGGAAGCCGTGGCGGCTGCCGGCATCCTGCCGCGCCCCGTCCGCCCTCTCGAACAACCCCGCGATCTGTTCGACTACCTTGAAACGCCGACTCCCCTGCAACAGGCCTGCCTCGATCTGTCCATCAAGGCGAAGCCGCAGTTGTTCATCCTGGAAGACGCCACCGGCGCGGGCAAGACCGAGGCGGCGCTGATCCTCGCCGCGCAGCTGATGGCGGCGGGACAGGGGCAGGGCATCTATATCGGCTTGCCGACCATGGCCACCGCCAACGCCATGTATGACCGCATGCGCAAGGTCTATCGAGGCCTCTATCAGTCGGGCGAGCCGCAACCCAGCCTGATCCTCAGTCACAGCGCCCGGCACTCGTCCGAATCGTTCCGGCAATCCCTGCTGGCCGCACACACCGGGGATCCGCGTTATGGCGACGAAGAAAGCATCGTCGCCCAGTGCAACCGCTGGCTGGCGGACAACCGCAAAAAGGCGCTGCTCGCCGATGTTGGCATTGGCACCATCGACCAGGCTCTGCTCGCCGTCATGCCCGCCCGCCATCAATCCCTGCGCCTGCTCGGTTTGGTCGGCAAGGTGCTGATCCTTGACGAGGTGCACGCCTACGATGCCTACACATCGGAACCCCTCAAGCGCCTGATCGGCTTTCATGCCGCCCTTGGCGGCAGCGTCATCCTGCTCTCCGCCACGCTGACCCGCAAACAGCGAGCCGACCTGGTTGGCGCGTTTCAGGGCGGAATACAGGCCACCCCGGAATCGACAGACTATCCGCTACTCACCCAGGCGAACGCGAGTGACATCATCGTGGAGCAAGCCGTAGCCACCCGCCCCTCGGTGGCGCGACAAGTCGGCGTGCGTCTGCACCATGATGAAATAGTGCTCCTCGAAGAAATCCGCGCCGCCGTGGAGGACGGCCAGTGCATCTGCTGGATTCGCAACACTGTTCATGACGCCCGCGAAGCCTGGCGCGCCTTGCAAGAGAGCGACTGGCTGGAAAACGACAAACTGCACTTGTTCCACAGCCGCTACGCGCTGACCGACCGGCTGCGCATCGAACAGGACATGCTGAAACGTTTCGGCAAGGGTTCCATGCCGGAGCAGCGCCGGGGGCGGGTTCTTATCGCCACCCAGGTGGTCGAACAGTCGTTGGACCTCGACTTCGACCGCATGATCTCCGACCTCGCCCCCATCGATCTGCTGATCCAGCGCGCCGGCAGGCTGCATCGTCACCAGCGGGGCGAGCGGGGAATGCCGGTGCTCGATGTTTTCAGCCCTCAGCTCACCGACGAACCCGAAGCCGACTGGTACAAGGCGCTATTCCCGAAAGCGCACTACGTCTATCCCGACACCCTGGTGCTGTGGCGTACCGCCGGATTGCTGGCGGAAAAAGGTGGTTGGAAAATGCCCGATGATGCCCGCGATCTGCTGGAGCCGGTCTATGACGATGAAGGCCCAATCCCGGCGGGACTGATAGACGCCAAGACCGAGGTCGATGGCGAGACCCATGCCGAGCGCGATGCCGGTCGGTTCGCCAGCCTGCGGTTCGAAGGTGGCTATCGGGGTGGCCCACTCTGGGACGAGGAAGCCCGCGTCGCCACCCGCCTCGGTGACGAAAGCCGGACCATCTACCTCGCCCGCTGGCAGGACGGCCGGCTCGAACCCTGGGCGCGCGAAGACCGTTATTCGTGGGATTTATCCAGCCTTCGGGTCAACGCCAATCAATTTCAGGAACTGGCTCCGGTGGATGACCCGGCGCTGCAACAGGCGCTGGAGGAGCTGAGGGAAAGCGAAAAACTGTTCGATGATATGAGCTTGATAGTGCCTCTTGTAGAGCAAGAAGGGGTTTGGCTCGCCAAAGGAGTTGCTGATAAGGGACTGGAAGTTGAAATCCAATATTCGCCAGAAACAGGTCTTGAAATAAGAGGGGCAAGATGAATTACCCCTCTCACAGCCCCACGAATGTGGGGAGTAGTTTCCGCAAACCGTGTATACCGGTTCATCCCCACAAGTGTGGGGAACTCAAGAGCATGATAAACGAACTGCGCTTGATACACAAACCGTTTATACTTTATCATGCTCTCATTTATGATATATCGAGAACTGGTGATGCGCAATATTTTTATACGATTCATGCTTCGATTGGGTCGTTGGTTCCATGTCGAATTCGATTACAAATCCTCCGGAGATCATGCAGATGAACCTGTTGAAACTGAAATGGATTAACGTCTCCATGCGGGACGGAAATCACGAGGCTGTTTCTGTCTCAGACTTGGGATGCGAGGATATTGTTGATATATCAGCCCCTCGCGCCGATTTTCGCGGCGCCCTCTACCAGTTCCTCATTGGTCTGCTACAGACCGCATTCGCACCGGAAAACCTCAGGGAATGGCGGCGCTGGTGGCGAGAACCGCCCGATGCGGAAACCCTGGATCAAGCCTTCGCCCCTTACGAACGGGCCTTCGAAATCTTCTCGGCCATCGGCGAACCGGCCTTCATGCAGGATCTGACACTGGATGAGGGCGAAGAAAAAGAAATCGCCGCTTTGTTCGTCGAAGCGCCGGGCGGCAAAACCCTGCGCGACAACCAGGATCATTTCATCAAGCGCGGCGGCATCGAGAAACTATCGCCGGAGATGGCCGCCCTGGCGCTGTTCACTCTGCAGATCAATGCACCATCCGGGGGCGTGGGCCACCGCGTTTCGGTGCGTGGCGGCGGACCCCTGACCACGCTGGTGCTGCCACCGGAGAACGGCGAGGGCGATTGCCTGTGGCGGCGTCTGTGGCTCAATGTGTTGACCCGCGACGAGTTGGTGCAAGCGCCCGGCGACCATGAAAATGACGCCATTGGAAAAATCTTCCCGTGGTTGGCTCTAACCCGCACCAGCGAAAAGAAGGGGATGGAAACTTATCCTCAACACGCCCACCCCTTGCAGGTGTATTGGTCCATGCCCCGGCGCATGCGCCTGCTGCCATTGGACCATGAGGGGCACTGCGACCTCACCGGTGAAGCCGCTTCCAGCCTGGTGAATCGTTACCTCACCAAAAACTACGGCATCAATTACGCGGGCCACTGGCAGCACCCCTTGACCCCTTATGTTCTCGAAGCGGACAAGGAGCCCCTTTCCATCAAGGCGCAACCGGGCGGCCTGGGGTATCGCCACTGGCTGGGGCTGGCGGTCACCGCCCAGCAAGGCAAGCTCACCCGGTCTCCCGCGCTGGTCGTGCGTTGTTATGACGATCGGCAGCGCCGCATGCCCGAGCTGGATTTCGCCCCCCGCCTGTGGGCATTCGGCTATGACATGGACAATATGAAGGCGCGTTGCTGGTACGAAGCCGAAATGCCGCTGTTCAATCTCGATCAAGACGAGCGGGATGACATTGCCGAGTATGCACAGAGAATGATCGAAGCCGCCACCGATGCGCTCAAGACCCTCAAGTCCGCCTTGAAAAGCGCTTGGTTCGATCGCCCGAAGGACGCAAAGGGAGACATGTCCTTTATCGACGCCAACTTCTGGTCCACCACAGAAGCGCCGTTCTACCACTTGCTGCAGCAACTGGTTGACCGACTCGATGACGAGGACGCCATCGACGCGTTGTTAAAAAAGTGGGCCGGCACCCTGAAAGACGAAGCCCGGAAACTGTTCGATCAGTACGCCCTGTCCAGCCTGAGCGAAGGTGGCGATCTCAAGCGCGTGGTCAGGGCGCGCGATGGCAAGGGCGGGCTCAATCACTATCTCAATGGCAGCCGCGCGCTGAAAAACCTGGCGGCTTAACTGGAGTAGCTTATGTGTTTCATCATACTTAAAGACGAAGACCGTCAGCAGGCCATCCGGGAATGGCACAGTGAACTGCATGACGAAAATCACCGTGGTGACCGCGCCCGCCTGCGCCGTTGTGACAAGCTCGATGCCGTGATGTTGGAGCCGGCCTATTTCCGGTTGTGCCAGAAAACCAAGGGTGATGCTGAAGGGTTGGCGCTCATTGCCGGCCTGTTGGCCTGGGTGGAAAACCCCAGCGACCAGCCGACTGCCGTACTATTGGGGCGCCCCAAACCCGGCACCAAAACTAATGACGGCAGCCCGCTGTTCAGCGAACTGCGTTTTCAACGTCTGCTGGCATCGAATAGCGTTAACGATTTCTATCAGACCATGCGCCGCGCCATCATGCAGCTGGCCAAGACGGCAGACCCCATACAACTCGCCGATGAGATTCTGCATTGGCATGCCCAGCAGCGCTGGCCCGACAGCTACCGGGGCACACGCCAATGGCAGTACCGGATGGCGCGTGGCTATTACGAACCTCAAAGTCTGGCAAATGCCAAGTCGACCTCAAAAGGAGCTTAAATCATGACTCAATTCATCCAACTGCATCTGCTCACTGCCTATCCGCCTTCCAATCTCAACCGGGATGATCTCGGTCGACCGAAGACTGCCATCGTTGGCGGCGCGGAGCGGTTGCGGGTTTCCTCGCAAAGCCTCAAGCGGGCCTGGCGTACCTCAGAGCACTTCGAGAATGCCTTGAGCGAGTTCAAAGGCACACGCACCAAGCGGCTGGGCGTGGAAGTACACAAAAAGCTGGTCGATGCGGGCGTCAAGGAAAAGGACGCGGAAAAATGGGCCTCCGCCATCGCTGCTGTTTTTGGCAAGGTCAAAAAGGAAAATCCACTGGAGATCGAGCAACTTGCCCATGTCTCTCCCGAGGAGTGGCAAGCGGTCATGGCGTTGGCCGATACGCTCGCAACGGAGAACCGGGAACCCGAAAAGGAAGAACTGGCGCTGCTTCGTGAAAAACCCAAAGCCGTGGATATCGCGCTGTTTGGCCGCATGCTGGCCTCCAGTCCGGCGTTCAACGTCGAGGCCGCCGCGCAGGTGGCGCACGCCGTCACCGTCAATCAGGTGAAGATCGAGGACGACTTCTTCACCGCCGTGGATGATCTCAATACCCATGAAGAAGACGCCGGCGCGGGACACATGGGCGATGCTGGCTTCAGTTCTGGCGTGTTTTACCAGTACCTCTGCATCGACCGCGACCGGCTGGTGGAGAACCTGCAAGGGGATGAAGACCTGGCGAACAAAGCCATCGCCGCGCTCACCGAGGCGGCGGCCAAGGTTGCGCCCACCGGCAAGCAGAACAGTTTCGCTTCCCGCGCCTATACCTCCTATCTGCTGGCGGAGAAAGGCAGTCAGCAACCCCGCAGTCTGTCGGTGGCTTTCTTGAAACCCGTGGGCGGCAGCGACGACCTGATGGCGCAGGCGATCCAGGCGTTGGAGACACAGCGCGACAACTTCGACCGCATGTATGGCGATTGCGCTGACGAACGGCGCGCCATGAACGCCCATACCGGCGAGGGCGATAAGCTCGAAGACATCATCGACTTCGTGGCGGGCTGAGTCATGGACGACTATCTGGTTTTTCAACTCTACGCGCCGCTGGCCGCCTGGGGCGGGCAGGCCGTGGGGCAGGAGCGCCCCAGTGACGACCACCCCAGCCGCTCGGCCTTGCTGGGTCTGCTGGCTGCGGCCCTTGGCATCCGCCGCGACGAAGAAGCGGAACACCGGGCCTTGAGCCATGCTTGCCGCTTTGGCGTCAAGCTGCCCGCGCCCGGCCTGGCCCTGCGGGATTTTCACACCATTCAGGTACCGCCATCGGCAAAAAAACAACAGCACTTGCAGACCCGGCGCGACGAACTGCGCGAACCCAAGGTCGGCACCATGCTCTCTTTCCGTAGCTATCGGCAGGATGCCGTAAGCATCGTCGCCGTCACCAGCGGGGACGAACGCTACAGCCCGGACCGCCTGCATGACGCCCTACTGGAACCGGTGTTTCCACTCTACCTTGGACGCAAGGCCTGTCCGCCCGCATTGCCGCTCAACCCGGAGGTCATTCCCGCGCACGATCTCAGAATGGCGCTGGACAGCTATTGCGTCGCCCCCTGGCTGGCGATACTCCTGGGAAAATCCTCGCGCTACTACTGGGAAGCGGACATGAAATCTGGCATGGATCACGACTTCCATACGCCACGTTATGACCAGCCCCTGAGCCGCCAACGCTGGCAGTTTGCGCCGCGCGAAGAATTCGTCCGCCTGGGAGGTGAGTGATGTATCTGAGTCGTATCCACTTTACCCGGGAGGGCATTCGCCGTCAGTGCCGGCGAGGCGTCACCGCTGACCTGTTCCGTGAACACCAGATGATCTGGAGTCTGTTCGACAATGCGCCCGATCAACAGCGCGACTTTCTCTACCGGCGCGAGGACAAGCCTGGCGAGCCGCCGTTCTACTATTTGCTTTCGGCGCGCCGCCCTCTGGAAGGAAACGAAAGCCTGATCGTCGAAACCAAGCCTTTCGAGCCGCGCCTGCGGGCGGGCGACCGCCTGCAATTCCAGCTTCGCGTCAATGCCGTGGTCACCCGCAAGGCCGACGATCACAGCAAGCGGCGCATCCGCCGTGACATCATCGAGGCGGCCATCGACGAATACCGCAAAAATGACCCGAGCGGAGAAAGCTGGCCGCCACCCTCGGTCATCCATCACGACGCCGCCAAAAAATGGCTGGAAAGACAGGGCGAGAAACAAGGCTTTCAACCGGGCGACTGTCTGGTTTCCAACCACCAGTTCCACAAAGTGAGAAAACCCGGAGACGCCAACAAACGCCAGTTCGCGAGCCTGGACATTCAGGGCAGCCTGACCCTGACCGAGCCAGAGGCTTATCAAGCTGCGTTAAAGCTGGGCTTTGGCCGTTCCAAAGCCTTCGGCTGCGGCCTGATGCTGGTCAGGCGGGTTTGAACTCCTGTTTATATCAAACTTGATATAGCGAAGGATTGCGCTTAAGATGAAATCAGTTTCTTTTGAAGGAGATTCTCTGGCGGTTATTCGCGCGTTTCCAGATAACGCCCGGCAGAGAGCAGGTTACGAGATTGATCGTATTCAGCGTGGGTTGGAGCCGCTCAACTGGAAGCCATTCTCTGCGATTGGTGCTGGCGTAAGCGAGATAGGAATACAGGTGGGCATGCAGTATCGCGTGATTTATGTCGCGAAATTTGGCGACAAGGTTCATGTTCTCCATGCGTTTCAAAAGAAAACGCAAAAGACATCAAAACCGGATATCGAGCTGGCGCGGCGGCGGTTGAGGCAATTAACGCAGAGGTTGGAAAAATGACTGACAAGCAATATGAAAGCGTATGGGATGCGTTGGAAGACGATGTCGTTCTGGCGGAAAACCTGAAACTGCGCTCCGCGTTGATGATGAAGATCGCCGAGTATGTGGAACACTCCGGTTTGACCCAGACTGAAGCGGCGCAACGTCTGGGTACGACGCAACCCCGGCTTAATGACGTCATCAAGGGGCGTATCGACAAATGTACCGTGGATCGGCTGGTCAACATGCTGTCGCAGGCGGGTTTCCGTGTCGATATGCACATTCATCGGGCAGCGTGACGGCGTTGTCTTCCCGTGCCCTTTCTGCCTCTTAAGCCCATCCCCATGAAAGACCGGGTATCCATGATCTACCTCCAGTATGGTCAGGTGGACGTAAAGGATGGCGCTTTCGTGCTGATCGACAAAAACGGCGAGCGCAAGCACGTACCCGTTGGCTCCGTTGCCTGCATTATGCTGGAGCCGGGAACGCGCGTTTCCCATGCGGCGGTGAAGCTTGCGGCTCTTGTTGGCACATTGCTGGTCTGGGTCGGAGAGGCAGGTGTGCGTCTTTATGCGTCAGGTCAACCTGGCGGCGCCCGCTCTGATCGCCTGCTCTATCAGGCAAAACTGGCGCTGGACGACACGTTGCGCCTCAAAGTCGTGCGCAAGATGTACGAGTTACGCTTTGGCGAAGAACCGCCCAAGAAAAGAAGCGTGGAACAACTTCGGGGCATCGAAGGCGCACGGGTGCGAGCAACCTATCAATTACTGGCCAAGCGTTATGGCGTCAAATGGAAAGGGCGGCGTTACGATCCGAAGGACTGGGAAGCCGGAGATATCGCCAATCGTTGCGTCAGCGCCGCCACCGCCTGTTTATACGGCATTACGGAAGCAGCCGTCCTCGCAGCGGGTTATGCACCCGCCGTTGGATTTATTCATACGGGCAAACCGCTGTCTTTCGTATACGATATTGCCGATATATTCAAATTTGACGGCGTTATTCCGGCTGCATTCAAAGTGGCCGCGCAAAACCCCCGAAACCCGGACAGAGAAGTGCGGCTACTTTGCCGCGATACGTTTCGCGCGCAAAAAACGCTGAAAAAAATCATCCCGCTGATTGAGGAAGTACTGGATGCGGGCGGCATCAGTCCGCCGAAAGCGCCGGAAGAATCCGTCCCTCCCGCCATTCCCGAACCCGAAAACATCGGCGACGCCGGACACCGGAGCGGATAGCCATGACCATGCTAGTCGTCGTAACAGAAAATGTGCCTCCCAGGTTGCGGGGGCGGCTGGCGGTATGGCTCTTACAAGTACGCGCTGGCGTGTATGTCGGGAATACCTCAAAACGCGTACGGGAAATGATCTGGGAACAATGCGAATTCTTCGTGGAGGAGGGCAATATCGTTATGGCCTGGGCGACAAACACCGAATCCGGGTTCGACTTCCAGACCCTGGGCGAGAACCGGCGTATCCCTATCGACTATGAAGGCCTGCGCCTTGTTTCATTTCTCCCCGAGATAGACGACGAATCCGCTCAATGACCACGCTCTTTTACAATTCGAAAGTACTGTTTGGAGCAGAAAAGATCGCCGGATTTTTAGCGGAAAAAATCGGTAGAATTTTCTCTGCTCTATTTTCAGAGTAAAACCAATCGGTTACGATTGGTGCGTTCCCCACGCCTGTGGGGATGAACCGGCCGCCTAGTGGACAAAGAGCGCGAGCGTCGCGCGTTCCCCACGCCTGTGGGGATGAACCGTTAATGTCCTTTGGAGTGGAGGGAATGGCCCAGCGTTCCCCACGCCTGTGGGGATGAACCGTCCACGTCTGGCGCGAAGTCAAGGGCCAGTATGCGTTCCCCACGCCTGTGGGGATGAACCGGAATGGGACTTTTTTTGGCTGGTGATTGGCGAGCGTTCCCCACGCCTGTGGGGATGAACCGGAATTCGATGGCGGTATTCTCGTCGTCTCCGGGCGTTCCCCACGCCTGTGGGGATGAACCGTCGGGCCGCTGCGCGCCTGCGATGATGTGCGCGCGTTCCCCACGCCTGTGGGGATGAACCGCTGGCCGAGGATGACAACCTCGGTTCCCCGGTGCGTTCCCCACGCCTGTGGGGATGAACCGTGAATCCGCTCGACACGCCCGTCCCGGAGTGGGCGTTCCCCACGCCTGTGGGGATGAACCCGCCTGCTGCGTGGGACGCGGCTGCATGGTTTCGCGTTCCCCACGCCTGTGGGGATGAACCGCAGGAGACGTATATTACAACGTCAATAATCAGGCGTTCCCCACGCCTGTGGGGATGAACCGTCAGGGCGTGGCTGGGGCCGACACGATACGAAGCGTTCCCCACGCCTGTGGGGATGAACCGTTTTTTGCCCTAATTGCAACGGTTGTTCCAGTGCGTTCCCCACGCCTGTGGGGATGAACCGCTCAACAGCGTCCGCGTAATCCTCTGCTGTACGCGTTCCCCACGCCTGTGGGGATGAACCGCCGGTCAAAGTGTTGGCCTCCGGCACGGTGATGCGTTCCCCACGCCTGTGGGGATGAACCGATGAACGAATCGCCCACATAACCGGCGCGACGGCGTTCCCCACGCCTGTGGGGATGAACCGCCTCCTCGCACACCGCCACCGCATCCGTGCCGGCGTTCCCCACGCCTGTGGGGATGAACCGTCGCCATCAAACCCTTCGGTAGTCAGGCGGATGCGTTCCCCACGCCTGTGGGGATGAACCGGCTTGATAGGAACCAAGTCATTGAATCAACATGCGTTCCCCACGCCTGTGGGGATGAACCGATCAGTAACCATCCCCGCCAGCGGCAGAGGATGCGTTCCCCACGCCTGTGGGGATGAACCGTCTGCCATTGCTGATCTGAGGAGATCGGGGCAGCGTTCCCCACGCCTGTGGGGATGAACCGTAAAATACCCGGAAACGTACAAAAATGTTGCGGCGTTCCCCACGCCTGTGGGGATGAACCGAGTGTGTATTTGAATTTGCTGATTTTACAATAGCGTTCCCCACGCCTGTGGGGATGAACCGCTTTTTGCTTGTCTGTCAACTTCGCCATTACCGCGTTCCCCACGCCTGTGGGGATGAACCGCAGTACCAGCGCGATGTCTATGATTATGGTCATGCGTTCCCCACGCCTGTGGGGATGAACCGCCGGATCAGCTGGCTGTCGCCATCAGCAAACGGCGTTCCCCACGCCTGTGGGGATGAACCGCGATTCCACCAGACGCGCGGGCAATCTATTTTGCGTTCCCCACGCCTGTGGGGATGAACCGGTAATCCGCTCACTCGAAACCGAAAAAGAGCGCGTTCCCCACGCCTGTGGGGATGAACCGCCACCTGCAAGCGCCTGATCTACGAAGGCGACGCGTTCCCCACGCCTGTGGGGATGAACCGGTTCGATGTGGCCCGGCGCGCAGAACTGGCGCGCGTTCCCCACGCCTGTGGGGATGAACCGCCTAAAACAACCAAATTGACCGAACTCTAACAGCGTTCCCCACGCCTGTGGGGATGAACCGCTTTGGCCCGGCCATCATCATCAACATGAAATGCGTTCCCCACGCCTGTGGGGATGAACCGTATTGAATCTTCAGGCAGGTTGCGGTACTTGCGCGTTCCCCACGCCTGTGGGGATGAACCGAACTACCGTTCCGGTCGGTGTCGGAATACTCCGCGTTCCCCACGCCTGTGGGGATGAACCGAGCGCCGGAAGGCGCAGCGTGCGGCAGAAAGGGCGTTCCCCACGCCTGTGGGGATGAACCGCAGACGCTTCAATCCTCG
Source organism: Gammaproteobacteria bacterium (assembly GCA_027067235.1). Lineage (GTDB taxonomy): Bacteria > Pseudomonadota > Gammaproteobacteria > QOAV01 > QOAV01 > QOAV01. The sequence goes on along the minus strand of JALXFQ010000067.1, from coordinate 14,174 downwards.
GCGCGTTTTCTCAAGCGTTCCCCACGCCTGTGGGGATGAACCGTAATTGTTATAACTGTCAAGGATAAAAATGCCGCGTTCCCCACGCCTGTGGGGATGAACCGGTCAAAACTCGCAGCCAGTGGATGAGAGAAGCGCGTTCCCCACGCCTGTGGGGATGAACCGGTGTAGTCAACCTGCATGGTGGTCTCGATACGCGCGTTCCCCACGCCTGTGGGGATGAACCGGCGCTGGCGGCAAATGATCTGGCGAATATCCCGCGTTCCCCACGCCTGTGGGGATGAACCGATTTTTTGCGCCAGTATTTAGCGCTCATCCTCGCGTTCCCCACGCCTGTGGGGATGAACCGCCATCAAAAAACAGGCCGAAGCCGCCGAGGACGCGTTCCCCACGCCTGTGGGGATGAACCGATAGTGCGCATGCGCTTTACATGGAAAAAGGGGCGTTCCCCACGCCTGTGGGGATGAACCGGGTTCCGGTAGTCAGGGTTCTGGCGGCGGTAAGCGTTCCCCACGCCTGTGGGGATGAACCGTGGTCTGACTACATCAAGGCGCTGGCGGCAAAGCGTTCCCCACGCCTGTGGGGATGAACCGGATAAAATCTTATGGCACTCTCTCAAATGCAGGCGTTCCCCACGCCTGTGGGGATGAACCGTAACATTGGCACCACCGGAGACATCATTGGTTGCGTTCCCCACGCCTGTGGGGATGAACCGATCATGCGGCACGTCGTCGAGCCACAGTATCAGCGTTCCCCACGCCTGTGGGGATGAACCGTTGGAAACAGGCGACGGGTCAATGGAGTTGGCGCGTTCCCCACGCCTGTGGGGATGAACCGCGGGATCTTTGGAACCTCCGGGACACGCACAGGCGTTCCCCACGCCTGTGGGGATGAACCGATTCTGTCCATCGTGTTCTCAGGGATCAGGTGGCGTTCCCCACGCCTGTGGGGATGAACCGACGTAGGTTGCAAAAAAAGCCCCGATTGATTAGCGTTCCCCACGCCTGTGGGGATGAACCGGACGTCCGTCAAAGGTGCGAACGTCATCCCAAGCGTTCCCCACGCCTGTGGGGATGAACCGCAGCTCCTTCGTCTTTTCGTCCTCGGCGGCTTGCGTTCCCCACGCCTGTGGGGATGAACCGAAACAGCATCCACCCATTCAGGATGGTTATTAGCGTTCCCCACGCCTGTGGGGATGAACCAGTTTCAGGCCAGTGTGCAACCCGGTCTCTACCGCGTTCCCCACGCCTGTGGGGATGAACCGCGACATGCTAGAATAGCAGGAACGAAACAAGGGCGTTCCCCACGCCTGTGGGGATGAACCCTCAATTCTCCGTTGGCGACTGTTGACGCGGTCGCGTTCCCCACGCCTGTGGGGATGAACCGCGGAGTAAACTGATTCACCCAGATAGGCTGAGGCGTTCCCCACGCCTGTGGGGATGAACCGCTGTTGGAAGAGAAAAAGGCGCTGGCTGAAAAGCGTTCCCCACGCCTGTGGGGATGAACCGGCGTCCATGCGTAAACGGTAGTTCTCGGTCGTGCGTTCCCCACGCCTGTGGGGATGAACCGATACTGAAACAGGGCAAAAGCATGATGATGTCGCGTTCCCCACGCCTGTGGGGATGAACCGATGAGGAGTGACAGGTAATGGCGAAGCTTGAAGCGTTCCCCACGCCTGTGGGGATGAACCGCATTGATAAGAAACCACTAATTAAACAAGTGTTGCGTTCCCCACGCCTGTGGGGATGAACCGCGCCGCCAGTCCTCCGAAAACACTGATGAGCAGCGTTCCCCACGCCTGTGGGGATGAACCGTCCAGCATCCAGCGTGGGCGCGTGAACTGTTTGCGTTCCCCACGCCTGTGGGGATGAACCGTCACGCATTTGACTTGGCCATATTTGACATTCGCGTTCCCCACGCCTGTGGGGATGAACCGGTAAATATCGCGTTGAGGCATTCGATCCCGGTGCGTTCCCCACGCCTGTGGGGATGAACCGCGACCGGCGACCTTGCGCAGCGCCTTGTCGTAGCGTTCCCCACGCCTGTGGGGATGAACCGCCTTTCAGCATGGCCTTTTCGGCGATGTTTTCGCGTTCCCCACGCCTGTGGGGATGAACCGCCGGATGCGGTGCCAGTCGTATTTTGCAAACTGCGTTCCCCACGCCTGTGGGGATGAACCGTGGTGGCGGAGGCGGCGTCCAGACGGGCGTCGGCGTTCCCCACGCCTGTGGGGATGAACCGAGATTCCTGGAAAAAAACGGGTTCGTTGTTAGGCGTTCCCCACGCCTGTGGGGATGAACCGGCCGCACCCGGAACGCCAGCCGGATCAGCTGGCGCGTTCCCCACGCCTGTGGGGATGAACCGTATCGTCGCGCCTGTCGGCCTTTCTCCGTGCGGCGTTCCCCACGCCTGTGGGGATGAACCGTTATGCTTCTATTGCATCAGTACCAGACAGCCGCGTTCCCCACGCCTGTGGGGATGAACCGATGGTTTATCCCGAGCTTGTCACTATCGCGGCGCGTTCCCCACGCCTGTGGGGATGAACCGTTCAGCGCCTTCTATTTCCAGATTAACAACAAGCGTTCCCCACGCCTGTGGGGATGAACCGATTCCTGCAAAAAGTCGCCGTCGAACCCCTCGGCGTTCCCCACGCCTGTGGGGATGAACCGCCGGTCAAGGTTCTGGCATCTGGTACGGTGATGCGTTCCCCACGCCTGTGGGGATGAACCGGTGGGAGCATCCGCGCCGAAGCGGACGAACTGGCGTTCCCCACGCCTGTGGGGATGAACCGAGACGATCCAGCTCGCCACCTATGGTCGCATGGCGTTCCCCACGCCTGTGGGGATGAACCGCGCAAATATCGCGACCAGCGCAGCGCGGACGCGCGTTCCCCACGCCTGTGGGGATGAACCGCTGCGCGAATTTGCTGTAAAACACCAGATCGAGCGTTCCCCACGCCTGTGGGGATGAACCGAGCTGCGGGCGCTGCGCCGTGAGCGGGCTCCCGCACGGGCTGCGAGGCTCGAAAGCTCCAAACCACCGGCCGGCAGACGGAAGTAACTGTATAAAGGCCCACACAGGCGAGCAGAATACCGTGCACCGGACCAGCTATTTTTCATGGTCTTTTTCCACACACCGGATCGAATTCTGATATATAATCGCGCCCCTCATAGGGCGACGTTGGTTGGCGCCTCTGGCGACGAAGCATTGTGAACCTGGTCAGGCCCGGAAGGGAGCAGCCACAGCAGTGTTTTCGGGTGCACAGAGTCCCGCTGGTTGGCGTCGCCACCATTCTTTCTGTGAGCCTCTGAACATGCACTTTTTCTGCGTTAGTGTTGTCAGCCACGAGCCCGAACGTTCATCTGCCAGGTATCTTGCGGCTGGGTGCGCGGCGTGTTCTTGCTGCGGCGGTGAAATCGCGTTTTCACAGGTTCTTGCGTCTGGCTGTTCTGCATGAGTAATCAGGCGCTTGCGCGTAAATGGCGGCCCCGGCAGTTTGCCGATGTGGTGGGGCAGGAGCACATACTCAAGGCGCTGGTTCACGCACTGGATCAGAACCGTTTGCACCATGCCTATCTGTTTACCGGAACGCGCGGCGTGGGCAAGACCACCATTGCGCGCATTTTCGCCAAGGCGCTGAATTGCGAGCAGGGCGTCAGCGCCGAGCCCTGCGGCAAATGCTCCGCCTGCCTGTCGGTGGATGAAGGCCGCTTTGTCGATTTGCTGGAAGTGGACGCGGCCTCGCGCACCAAGGTTGATGATACGCGCGAGTTGCTGGATAACGTGCAATACGCGCCGGCCAGCGGTCGTTACAAGATCTATCTCATTGACGAGGTGCACATGCTCTCCGGGCACAGTTTCAATGCCTTGTTGAAGACGCTGGAAGAGCCGCCGGCCCACGTGGTTTTTCTGTTCGCCACCACCGACCCGAAAAAACTACCGGTAACGGTGTTGTCGCGCTGTCTGCAATTCAACCTGCGCGCGCTCGGCGAAGCGGAAATCGCCGGGCAGCTGGGCAAGGTGCTGGATGCCGAATCGATGGAACATGACCAGCGGGCGCTGGCCCTGATAGCCGACTCGGCGCGCGGCAGCATGCGCGATGCGCTGAGCCTGCTGGATCAGGCTCTGGCCTATGGCAGCGGCCGCGTTGTCGAAGATGATGTGCGGCAGATGCTGGGCATGGTGGATGATGCCTATATTCAGCATGTGCTGGATGCGCTGGCGGCCAGTGACAGCGCCGCGCTGATGGATGCGGTGGCGAAAATGGCCGAAATGTCGGTGGATTTCGAGGCGGCGCTGGATGACCTGATTTTTCTGCTTTATCAGCTGGCCATGGTGCAGGAACTGGGGCGTTATCCGGTGGAAAGCCGGTTCGACAGGGACTGGGTTGCTGGCGTGGCGGAAAAAATCAGCCCGGAAGACGTGCAGCTTTATTACCAGATTGCCATCAACGGCAAGAAGGATTTACCGTATTCGCCGTATTTGCGCACCGGTTTCGAGATGATTGTGTTGCGCATGCTGGTGTTTCGGCCGGCGCCGGCGGGGGAGTCGCCTGAACCGACGCCACCCGCCCATGGCTCCCATGGCAAGCAGAAGCAGCGGCCGCCGGCCGCTGGCGAACAGGCGTCCGGCGCTGAATCAGGCGCCGCCTCCGCACGGCGACCGCAGGCCGAGGCTCCGCGGACTGGCGCCAGCACGGGAGAAAGCTGGCACGATGTGGTGACGAAACTGCCGCTGAATGGCTTGTTGCGCGAAATCGCCCTGAACGCGGTACTGCAACATCATCAGGCCGGTGAGATCAGTCTGCTGGTGGAGCCGGTGCACGAGCGCGTGCTGAACGCCGAGCGCAAGGCCAGCCTGCAGCAGGCGCTGGCGGCGTACTATGGCGAGGCGATCAAACTGACCGTGGATTTCGGCGCCCCTGAACAGGAAACACCACGAGCGCGATCTGATCGCATCGAATCGGAGCAGCGCCAGCAACTGGTGGATGAGGTTCACGCCAATCCGGTGGTGAAAGACCTGCAACAGCGTTTTGGCGCGCAGCTGGATGACAGTTTAATTCAAGGTAAAAAACAATGAGGTGGTTATGAGAGGCGGGATCGGCAACCTGATGAAACAGGCTCAGGCGATGCAGGAAAACATGAAAAAAATGCAGGAAGAACTGGCCAGCATCGAGGTGACGGGCAGCGCGGCTGGCGGGCTGGTGGAGGTGGAAATGACCTGCCGACATGACGTGCGACGGGTAAAAATCGACCCCAGCCTGATAGAAGACGACAAGGAAGTGCTGGAAGACCTTATAGCCGCGGCGGTGAACGACGCCGTGCGCAAGGTGGAGAGCACCACGCAGGAAAAAATGGCCAGCGTGACCGGTGGCATGAACATTCCCGGCCTGAATCTGTAAGGTCGTTCGTCATGCTGGAGACCATTGCCCTGGAGCGCCTGAAAAAAGCGCTGTGCGCCTTGCCCGGCGTGGGCCCGAAAACGGCGCAACGCATGGCGTTTCATCTGGTGGGCCGGGATCGCGGGGGCGCGCGAACGCTGTCCGAAGCCATCACCGGCGCCCTGCAGTCCATTCGCCGCTGCAGGCGCTGCAACAATTTCAGCGAAACCGAACTGTGCCCGGTGTGTTCTTCGCCGAAACGCAACGCGGCCCAACTGTGTGTGGTGGAAACCCAGGCGGACCTGGAGTCCATCGAAACGTCGAAGGCTTTTTCCGGCACCTATTTCGTGCTCATGGGACATTTGTCGCCGCTGGACGGTATCGGCCCGGAGGAACTGGGGCTGGATCGTCTGCAACGCCTGCTGGATGAAGAAAATATCGAAGAGGTGGTGATGGCCACCAACCCCACGGTGGAAGGCGACGCCACTGCGGATTTTATCGCCCAGCTGGTCAAGCAGCGGGGCATCAGGGTGACGCAACTGGCGCGCGGCGTGCCGGTGGGCGGCGAGCTGGAATATGTCGACCGCAATACGCTGGCCGGGGCGTTTCAGGGCCGCAAGGACCTTTAGCAGGGTATTGAAAAAGTCCAGGAAAGGACTTTTTCAACATCCTGTGAGGCGCTGTTTATTCCTCGAACTTGTAAAATGCCTCGTCCAGATATTTGATGACATCGTTGATGTCGTCATCGGAAAGCCCGGCATGGGTCATGGCGTTGCAGTTGTTGACTTTGCCGGTCAGTCCCTCAATGGTGGTGATGTGGTGGTCCTTGCGCGTAAAGACGCCCGAACCGTCGCCGCCAAACTGGCTGACGTGGCAACCGGCGCATTTGGCGTTGTACAGCTGCTCGCCATGCCCGGCATCACCCAGCAGCATGGCGCTCTGGGCTGCTCCGGCAAAACCGGCAGAAATGAATGCAGCCAGTAATATTTTTCTGGTTTTCATGTGCAATACTCCGTAAGTTACGCCCCGGATCAAAAGCATAACCGTTTACCAAGAGAGTGTCACCAATGCCGCAAGACGCCAATGCGCTGGTCTGGATGGATCTGGAAATGACCGGGCTGGAGCCAGAGACAGACCTGATTATCGAGATTGCCACCATCATTACCGACAGCCAGTTGAATATCGTCGCCGAGGGGCCGGTGCTGGCCATCCATCAGCCCGATGCTGCGCTGGACGCCATGGACGAATGGAATACGCGCACCCATAACGCCACCGGGCTGGTGGAGCGGGTGAAAAGCTCGAAAATTTCGGCACGCACGGCCGAGCTGGAAACTCTGGAATTCCTGCAGAAGCATGTGCCGAAAAACCGCTCACCACTGTGTGGCAACAGCATTTGCCAGGATCGCCGCTTTCTCTACAAATACATGCCCGAGCTGAATGACTGGCTGCACTACCGCAATCTGGATGTGAGCAGCATCAAGGAACTGGCAAAACGCTGGCGGCCGGATATCTGCAACGGCTTCAAAAAGGAAAACACCCACAAGGCGCTGGATGATATTCGCGAATCCATAGGCGAACTGAAATACTTCAGGGAAGTGTTCCTGAAAGCCGATTGAGCGCCCATTGCGCGTGTTCGCGTACCATGGCGGAGGGATGCTGCATTTTTTCCCGCAGCGCGTCGATGACTTGCGTTCCACCATCGCCATTACCCAGCGCCACGGCGATATTGCGCAGCCAGCATGCATGGCCGATGCGGCGTATCGGTGAGCCGCGCAGATTCAGGTCAAACTCGTGTTCGCTCCATTGGAACAGATCCAGCAGGTCGACGTCGTCCAGCCCATTGCGTATGCCAAAATCCTCGCAGCTCGTATCACTGGCGAAGCGGTTCCACGGGCATACCAGCTGGCAGTCGTCGCAGCCGTAGATGCGATTGCCCATGAGCGGGCGCAGCCGCTCCGGGATGGACGATTTCAGCTCGATGGTAAGGTAGGAAATGCACAGTCGCGCGTCCACGGTATAGGGTTCGATGATGGCGCCGGTGGGGCAGGCGCGCAGGCAGGCGTCGCAAGTCCCGCAGTGCTTGCCGGAAGGCTGGTCCACGGGCAGCGGCAGGTCGGTAAACAGCTCGCCAATGAAAAACCACGAGCCTTCGTTGCGGTGTATCACGTTGCTGTGCTTGCCGATCCAGCCCAGCCCGGCTTTTTCCGCCAGCGGTTTTTCCAGTACCGGCGCGCTGTCGGTAAAAGCACGGTAGCCGAATTCGCCGATAACCTGTTCGATTTTGCTGGCCAGCTTCTGCAGGCGGTTACGCAGGGTCTTGTGGTAGTCGCGGCCCAGCGCGTAACGTGATATGAAAGCCTTGCGCGGATTGTCGAGGATGTCATTACTGTTGCGCGCCCCGGGCGGGCGGTAGTCCATGCGTACCGATATGATCCGTATTGTGCCGCTGACCAGCTGCGCCGGCCGCGTACGCTTGCTGCCGTGGCGTTGCATGTATTCCATGTCGCCGTGCAGGCCGCGTTTCAGCCAGTTGAGAAAGTCGGCCTCTGCGGCGTCCAGACGGGTGTCGGTAATGCCCACGGCCGAAAAACCGAGTTCCCGGCCCCATTGTTTTATCTGCCGGGCCAGGCTTGAGTAGTCGATGGATGGTCGAGGATGAGCGGGCATGGCGGCGAGTTTATCAGCAAGCTGCGGCATGTTGCGCTTGAAAGTCGTTGGCAAGTAGTAAATAATGCTTGATATATACGGTTACAAATATGTCGCAACCAGTTGAAATTATTCTGGAAACACCAGAAGAAACAGAGCGGGCAGGGCGGCGGCTGGCGAGCAGGCTACAATCCGGCGACAGGTTTTATCTGGATGGCGATCTGGGCGCTGGCAAAACAACCCTGGTGCGCGGCATGTTGCGCCAGCTCGGTCACGTCGGGGCAGTGAGGAGTCCGACGTTCACGTTAGTGGAGCTATATGCCATGAAGAATCTGGAAGTTTGCCATTTTGATCTGTACCGTATCGCAGATCCCGAGGAGCTGGAATTTGCCGGCGTCAGGGATTATCTTGGCTCGGCGGCGGTGGCCCTGATTGAATGGGCGGTAAACGGCAGGGGATTTCTGCCCGACCCCGATGTGCAGATTGATCTGGAAACAGTCGGCCATGCGCGTCGGCTGATGGCTGTTGCCGGCAGTCAGCGTGGCCAGGAACTCTTGTCAGTACTGCAATGAAAACAACCCTGAAGCTGTTTCTGTTCATTGCCCTGATCCTGCCCCAGGTCGGATCGGCCAGGACGGTGGACGTGAAAAACATCCGTGTGTGGAATGCGCCGGACAACACGCGCGTGGTGTTCGATCTGGGCTCCAGCGTCAAATACAAGGTTTTCACGCTGAAAAAGCCGCATCGCGTGGTTATCGACATGGAGGGCGCGCGCTGGACCGGCGAACTGGACAAGCAGCGTTTGCTGGGTAAGTTGATTACCAACGTGCGCCGCGGGTCGCCGCAGAAAGACACGCTGCGCGTGGTACTTGACCTGAAGGAAAAGGTATCACCCGTCACCCAGGTGCTGAAGCCCAACGACGTGTATGGACACCGGCTGGTGGTGGATCTGCGGCGCAAACAGGGCAAGGTCCGGCGCCGGGCGCCGAAGCTGGCGGACAAGGCCAGGGCGCGTATCAAGGTGGCGATTGATGCCGGGCATGGCGGCGAAGACTATGGCGCCCCCGGCAGGCGCTATCATGCGCATGAAAAAACCGTGGTGCTGGGCATTGCCAGGGAACTCTACCGGCTGATCAAGAAAGATCCGGAACTGGACGCGGAACTGGTGCGCAAGGGCGACTATTTCATACCGCTGCGTGAACGCACGCGCATCGCCAGACAAAAACAGCAGGCCGACCTGTTTGTCTCCATTCATGCCGATTCCTACAAGAATACCAGCGCCAGCGGTTCGTCGGTCTATGTCCTGTCCCGCCGTGGTGCGACCTCGGAGCGCGCCAAGCGTCTGGCGGCAAAGGAAAATGCGTCTGACTATATTGGCGGCGTGCCCCTGCAAAACAAGGATCCGGTGGTGCGTGATGTCCTGCTGGATCTTTCACTGACGCAACAGATTTCGGAAAGCCTGGATCTGGGCGCAGACGTATTGAAAGAACTGGGCAAGGTGAACAGGCTGCACAAGCGCTCCGTCGAGCAGGCCGGGTTCGTGGTGCTGAAATCGCCGGATATTCCGTCCATTCTGGTGGAGACGGCTTTCATTTCCAATCCGAGAGAAGAGAAACTGCTGAAAAGCAGGCTGCATCAGAAAAAGTTCGCCACCGCCATCTACAAGGGCATCAAGCATTTCGTCAAAAGCGGGCGCATAAGAAAAATCGTTGCCGAATCTCCCACCCAATAGCCGGGTGCGCAGGCCATGACGCGCATTCGCCTGCTCGATAACCGACTGATCAACCAGATTGCGGCCGGCGAGGTGATCGAGCGTCCGGCCTCGGTGGTCAAGGAGCTGGTGGAAAACAGTATCGACGCCGGTGCCACCCGCATTACCCTGGAGCTGGAGCAGGGCGGCATAGCGCGTATCGTGGTGCGTGATGATGGCGAAGGCATCGGCCGCGACGATCTGATTCCGGCGCTGACCCGCCACGCCACCAGCAAGATCAGCGACCTGGACGATCTCAAGCAGGTCGTCACCATGGGCTTTCGCGGCGAGGCCCTGCCGAGTATTGCTTCCGTCTCGCATCTGAGCCTGCGTTCGCGCCTGGCTGGCAGCGACCAGGGCTGGGAAATTCACTGCCATGGCGGGCAGATGGATGAACAGCCGGCGCCGGCTGCCCATGCACCGGGTACAACCGTGGAAGTCAGCCAGCTGTTCTACAATATCCCGGCGCGGCGCAAGTTTTTACGCACCGATCGAACCGAATATCGCCATGTGGAGCAGGTTATCAGGCGTCTGGCGCTGGCGCGCCCCGATGTGGAGCTGGTTGTGCTGCACAACGGTCGCGCCACGCTGCGTTTCCGCACCGATCTGGAAGAAAGGCTGGGCCGCGTACTGAGCAAGCAGTTTGCCGCGCAATCGGTTTCTTTTCAGGCCGAAACAGACGGTCTGCGTATCCACGGTCGCGCCGGCCTGCCGGTGTATTCGCGCAGTCAGCGCGACCAGCAATATCTGTTCGTCAATGGCCGCTATGTGCGCGATGCCTCGCTGGCCCATGCCGTGCGTCGGGCCTACGCCGATGTCATGTATCACGACCGCTTTCCGGCCTGGGTGCTGCATGTGGAGCTGGATCCGGGCATGGTGGATGTCAACGTGCATCCGGCCAAGCACGAGGTGCGCTTTCGCGAACCGCGCATGGTGCACGACTTTGTGTTTCACACCCTGCGCGATATCGTGGCGCAGGATTCCCGTCCCAACGCCGGTAGCGCCGCGCCCATCGATCTTGCCGGCGATGACGGGGCCACGCCGGCACCGCAGTGGTCGTTACCGCAGCAATCCGGTCTGCAGGTGCGTGAAACCCTGGCGGGATACCAGCATCTGCATTCGCCGCGGGACATGCCGGTGCGTGACTTCCCGCGCCAGCCGCAAGCGCAAGACGCTGCAGACATGCCGCCGCTGGGTTACGCCATTGCCCAGCTGCACGGCGTCTACATACTGGCCGAAAACCGCGAAGGTCTGGTGGTGGTGGACATGCACGCCGCCCATGAGCGCATCACCTACGAACGGTTGAAACAGGCCTGGGAAGACGCCGCAATCACGTCCCAGCCGCTGCTGTTGCCCGTTACCCTGCAGATGAACCCGGACGAGGTGGCGGCCGTGAGCGAATTTCAGGCGCTGCTGTCGCGTTCCGGACTGGTGGCTGAAGTGCTGGGTGAAGAGTCGGTGGTGGTGCGCGAAATACCGCAGCTGCTGGCCGGCGCCGACGTGGCGACACTGCTGCGCGATGTGGTGGCTGACCTGCTGGAATACGGCAGCGCCGAACGCGTGGAAGCGCATGTCAACGAGCTGTTGTCCACCGTGGCCTGCCATGCTTCGGTACGCGCCAATCATGCGCTCACCATCCCCGAGATGAACGCCCTGTTGCGCGATATGGAAGCAACCGAGCGCAGCGGTCAATGCAATCACGGGCGGCCAACATGGACCAAGATTGATCTTGCCCAGCTGGACAAATGGTTCAAACGTGGCCAGTAGCGAGCACAGCCGGGCGCCGGTATTTTTTCTCATGGGGCCCACCGCAGCGGGCAAGACCGCGGTTGCCATGGAGCTGGTGCAGCGGTTTCCGCTGGAAATCATCAGCGTGGATTCTTCGCTGGTTTACCGCGGCATGGATATCGGCACCGGCAAGCCGACGGCGGAGGAACTGGCGCGTGCGCCACATCGCCTGATCGACATCCGCGAGCCGCAGCAGACGTATTCGGCTGCCAGTTTCTGCACCGACGCGCGGGCAGAAATCAGCGACGTCTTCGCCCGCGGTAACTTCCCGCTGCTGGTGGGCGGCAGCATGATGTATTTTCACGCGCTGCAATACGGCCTGTCCCGTCTGCCGGCAGCGGATCAGGCCATACGCGAGCAACTGGCGTCAGAAGCGGCGCAAACCGGCTGGCCGGCCATGCATCGACGTCTGCAGGCGATAGACGGGCAGATGGCCGCCCGCATCGACCCCAATGACTCGCAGCGCATACAGCGTGCTCTGGAAATTGCCGAAATAACCGGCGGGCCGCCCTCGGTGGCAATGGCGCAAAACCGCGGCGACCCCTTGCCCCATACGGTAAAAACGCTGGTCATCAATCCGCAGGATCGCGCCGTGCTGCACCAGCGCATTGCGCTGCGTTTTCGGCGCATGCTGGCGGCCGGGCTGGTGCAGGAAGTCGAAACCCTGCTGCAAAAGCCCGCTGTGCATGCCGAACTTCCCGCCATGCGCATGGTCGGTTATCGGCAGGCGCTGAAATATCTGAATGGCGAGTATGACCGCGAGGAACTGGAAAACCGTGGCATATACGCCACCCGGCAACTGGCAAAACGCCAGCTGACCTGGCTCAGGCGCCAGTACGGCAGCGCTTTTTCACGGGCCATCGACCCTGACGGGCAGGATTATTATAACAAAGTGACATGTGTCATTTCTCGAAGCCTGGAAACTGTGGAATAATACAGCCGGGTAATCTGTCAGAATCAGGGCATCCGTGTACATCGGCATAATAACAATTAGAGGATAGAATCATGGCCAATAAAGGAGCTATGCTGCAAGACCCTTATCTGAATGTTCTAAGGAAAGAGCATATTCCCGTTTCCATATTCCTGGTAAACGGCATCAAGTTGCAGGGCCAGATCGAGTCGTTCGACCAGTTTGTCATCCTGCTCAAGAATACAGTCAGCCAGATGATCTACAAGCACGCTATCTCCACCGTGGTGCCGTCTCGCGCAGTGCGCATTCCGGTCGAAGGCGAGGATGGCTGACGTTCTTTTTCGCGCTTGATGGTCGAGGCCGGGGTTGCGCCGGAAAAGGCGGTTGTTGTGCATATCGGGCTCGGCGGTCTCAAGGCCGATGAAGCCGGCGCGCAGGAAATCCGCCTGCTGACTGTTTCGGCGGGCGCGGGAGTGGCCGAAATCATGCTGGCCAATGTCGCCCGACCGCACCCCTCCACCTTTCTCGGCACCGGCAAAGTCGAACAGATAGCGGCTGCGGTAAAAGCCCATGGCGCCGGGCTGGTGGTGGTCAATGCTGCCATTTCACCGGTGCAGGAGAGAAACCTGGAGCGTGCGCTGAAAACGCGCGTCATCGACCGCACCCGGCTGATACTGGATATTTTCGCGCGTCGCGCCCAGACCCATGAAGGCAAATTGCAGGTGGAGCTGGCCCAGTTGCAGTACCTTTCCACGCGGCTGGTGCGTGGCTGGACTCACCTGGAACGCCAGAAAGGCGGTATCGGCCTGCGCGGGCCGGGTGAAACCCAGCTGGAAACCGACCGGCGACTCATAGGCGGTCGCATCAGAACCCTGAAAAGACGCCTGGAAAAAGTCGCCCGAAGGCGCGAACTGCGCCGCCAGAACCGCAAAAAAGTGCCGGTGCATACGGTTTCCCTGGTGGGCTACACCAATGCCGGCAAGTCCACGCTGTTCAACCGGCTGACCGGCGCCGATGTGTATCAGGCGGACCAGCTGTTCGCGACCCTGGACACCACCATGCGCAAGCTACATCTGTCCGACAATTATCACGTCATCATTGCCGACACCGTAGGATTCATCAAGGATTTACCCCACGGACTGGTGGAAGCGTTTCATGCCACCCTGGAAGAAGTCACCCAGTCCAGCCTGCTGCTGCATGTGGTCGACTGGTCCGATCCTGATCACGACCAGCAGGAGGAACAGGTCAACCGGGTACTGGCAGAAATCGGCGCCGGTGACATAAGGCGCATCGTGGTCTACAACAAGACCGATCTGGCAGGGGAGGAAATACCGGCTAACCGCACGGATAACCGGCATATCTGGTTGTCTGCCCGCAGCGGCGAGGGCATGGACCGGCTGAAAACGGCCATCGCCGGCCATTTCAGCCACTACCGGCAGATCAAGACCCTGAAACTGGGGCCGGAAGCGGCGCGATTGCGGGCGCATATCTTTCAGCGTCTCGAGGTGGTGAAAGAGTCCGGCGTCGCAGATGGCGGCAGCATACTGGATGTCGCCATGGACGAGGCGGGCGCGGCCTGGCTGGAACGTCAGGACGACTTTCAGCCCTCCATGATCTGCATGAAATAGCACGGCTGTTCTTGCCAGTGTGTGTGCATCCACCTAGAATCCGCCTCTGGCCGTAAAAAAGCAGCACTTATC
>JALXFQ010000066.1 GCA_027067235.1 Gammaproteobacteria bacterium | reverse complement strand
ATTCCAGAACCTGCCGCAGTTGCCACGCCTGGGACAGCATGGATCTCAGCGAGCAGGATCGCAGCGCCAGAAAACGCCATGCCCGGGCGCGGGATGAAGGCAAAACCTGCATAGACTGTCACAAGGGAATCGCCCATGAAGAGCCGGATGAGCCCGAAGAAGACGAAGAGTCCGGTGCATAACCCAGTGAGGCCGGAAACCAGCCGCATGAACCGGGCGTTTGTCGGAGCCCCGGTATTTCTGGCACGGGGGCAAGGGCTTTCAAGGCGAAAGTCCAATAAACATTCGAAGGTGAATCAAATGAAATTCTTCAACATAGTGATGGCGCTGCTGATGCTGGCGCCAGTCGCAGCATCAGCCGGCGACAGCGCTGATGACGCAGGCAAGGAACTGCGCATGGCGGCCTCCATTGGCGAAAACGAAACCATACTGAAGCTGCTGAACGAGAAAAAGGCCAGTGTCGATGAGGCCAGCAAGTTCGGCAAGACGCCGCTGATGATGGCCGTGGAAAACGACAATCTTGACACAGTTACGCTGCTGCTCAATCGCGGCGCCAATGTGAACAAGCGCACCGTCGCCGGTTGTACGGCGCTGACTTTTGCGTCGGAAAACGGTTATCCCGACATCGTCGCCATGCTGCTGGAGCGGGGCGCGGATATCAATGCGCGGACGCGCTCGGGCTGGGATTCACTCATGATCGCCGCGCAATATGATATTGTCGATATTGTCGAGCAGCTGCTGTTTCGCGGCGCCAATCCCCAAGCCGTGGACAGGAACAGCAAGACAGCGTTGATGATGGCCGCCGAGCGGGGGCATGCGGATGTGGTTGCCATGATCGCCAAGTGGGGCGGTGATGTGAATGCCCGCGACAAGGATGGTGCCACGCCCCTTATTCTTGCCGCCGGCAAGGGTCACGATGATGTCGTCAAGGCGCTGCTGGAGCATGGCGCAGACGTGGATGCCCAGGACAAGCTGGGAACAACGGCGCTGATGGAGGCGGCGGAAAATGGCGATGAAAATATGGTGAAAGCCCTGCTACTGGCCGGGGCGGACAAATCATTGAAAGATAATGATGGCGAGACGGCAGCGGATCTCGCCAGGGAATCCGGCCATGACAGGATAGCCGAATTGCTCAAGTAGCAGCCCCGGCTGCCGCCGCAGGATCTGAACCAGACACCGGGCGCTTGTTGCGGGCAGCTGTGTGGTTGCGCTCCGGCGTTCTCCGGGCGCGATCCGCTTTATTCGTTGCCGCTGGCCGTTTTTTCTTCGAACGCCTGCTCTTCGGGCGTCGGCGGCATTTCCACATTCACATAGCGGAAGCGACCACGGTCGAAATGGGGGAAATCCGGGTTGGTCCAGCCGGGCCTGGCCAGCTTTTCTTTCGGC
This sequence comes from Gammaproteobacteria bacterium, assembly GCA_027067235.1. Taxonomy (GTDB): domain Bacteria; phylum Pseudomonadota; class Gammaproteobacteria; order QOAV01; family QOAV01; genus QOAV01. The sequence continues at coordinate 1,407 of JALXFQ010000066.1, read as the reverse complement.
GGCGACAAGCGTGACACATAATCCATCACATCAGTAATATCGCGACCGTGGAAGCCCTGGATCTGCTCGACCATGTCTTTATCGGCGTTCTTGCGCCGCCCCACCTGAATCCAGTGAAACTGCCGAACCAGGTAGCCAAAATGCTGACCATATAACAGGGGTATGGCTTTTTTTTCATCGCCTTCGCCGCGGTCGCCATGACAATCGGTGCAGTTGTCCTGATACAGCTTCCTTCCGTGCTCGGGATCGAAACCAGGCCCGGTTTCGTTCTGGTTGGTCATGGGAAGTTTTGCGATATATTCGGCGACATCGGCAATGTCCTGAGCCGACTGCAGTGTTCGGGTATCAGTAAACGGCCGCATCATTGGATTGCCACGGTTGCCTTCGCGGATATCAATCAGCTGTTTGATGATGACATTGCGCAGTTGACCGGCAATCTGGGGATATTCCCCTCCCGGGCGGCCCCAGCCCTCGGGTCCATGGCAGGTTGCACAGCTTCGATAGATCTCCCGGCCATTGTCCGCGTTGGGAGTCAGGGTAAGGGCCTTGTGAAACTCGGAGGTATCGGTCGCCGTCTGGTCTGAAGCGCTGACCGAAAAGCAGCAAGCAGCCAGCGCTACGATGAGGAAATATTGTTTACAGGACATGACGCTCACCCACGCAGGGAATTTACAGATACTGCAACTACTATCAAATCCCGCCGCCAGAGTAAATGCGAATTATGCGGTTTTCGAATATAGCAGAAAGTTCTTGAGCATATCGTGACCGTGTTGAGTCAGAATGGACTCCGGGTGAAACTGTACCCCTTCCACGGCCAGGGTTTTGTGGCGTACGCCCATGATTTCTTCATCATCGGTCCAGGCGGTGATATCCAGGCAATCGGGCAGCGAATCACGTTCGATCACCAGAGAATGGTATCGCGTCGCCTCAAACGGGTTGTCCAGCCCCCTGAAAACGCCCTTGCCGTTGTGCCGAATCATGCTGGTCTTGCCATGCATGATCTGTTTCGCCTTGATGATTTTGCCGCCAAACGCCTGACCAATGGACTGGTGGCCCAGACACACGCCAAGCAGCGGGATCTTGCCGGCGAAATGCTCGATGGTCTGCAGCGAAATGCCGGCTTCGTCCGGTGTGCAGGGACCGGGAGAAATGACGATGTATTCCGGCTGCAGCGCCTCTATCCCGGCGATGTCAATCTGGTCGTTGCGGTGAACCTGGACCTCCTGCCCCAGCTCGCCAAAATATTGCACCAGGTTGTAGGTGAACGAATCATAATTGTCGATCATGAGCAGCATGGCCGTTCTCCTCCTACGCCCGGTTGCCGAAATCCAGCCCGCTGGTGACCATGTTGACGGCGCGGAAGATGGCGCGGCCCTTGTTCATGGTTTCTTTCCATTCCAGGTTGGG
>JALXFQ010000065.1 GCA_027067235.1 Gammaproteobacteria bacterium | reverse complement strand
GCAAGGAAGGTCGGCGCGACCAGTTTTATCTGAATTTTTTCACCCCGGCGGAAAAACCCGGCGCCCGGCTCGGACCCAAAGCCGTCAGGGGCCTGATGACAGAAATGGAAAAACGCGGCATTCACACTTACCTGGGTAGCAAGATCAAGGGTTTTACCGAAAGCAAGGTTCTGCTGGAGAATCAGGAATTCGACTCGGATCTGACCCTGTTCATGCCCGGCATGACCGGAAACCAGTGGTTCGACAACAGCAAGCTGCCACGTTCGCCCGGTGGCCTGATCCAGGCCGACGCCAACTGCAGGGTGGCAGGCCTGGAACAGGTTTATGTGGCGGGCGACTCCGGCTCTTTCCCCGGCCCGGACTGGCTGCCAAAACAGGCGCACATGGCCGATCTGCAGGCCAGGGCGGCGGCGGAAAACCTCAACGCCAGCCTCGGCGGCCGCAGCGCCGATCATACTTTCAAGGCCGAACTGATGTGCATCGTCGATTCCGGCGACAGGGGCATATTCGTTTCGCGCAAGGATTCCGGCGGCATGGTGTTGCCTAGCACACGGCTGTTCCACTGGGCCAAGCAGTTTTTCGAATGGTGGTATCTGAAGCAATATCGTTAAGGGAGTACACATGACTCGACAAATCATCAGCACCGATCAAGCGCCGCAGGCTATCGGTACCTATTCACAAGCGATCAGAACCGGTAATACAGTCTATCTGTCGGGACAGATCCCGCTAGTACCGGAAACCATGGAAATGGCGCAAGGCGACATGCGCGTACAGATTCACCAGGTATTCAGCAATCTGCGAGCAGTAGCGCAAGCCGCTGGCGGATCGCTGGCCGATGTCGCCAAACTGAATGTTTTTCTCACTGACCTGGCCCATTTCCCGCTGGTCAACGAAGTCATGGCGGAATATTTCAGCGAACCCTACCCGGCCAGAGCCGCTGTCGGCGTGGCTGCGCTGCCGAAGGGCGCTGGCGTGGAGATGGACGCCATCCTGGAGCTTTGAGCCGCCCCCGCTGCCGCCAGAGCCAGAACTGAAACGCTCCGGGCAATGAACCCCGCGCAAATTCCGGTCACCCGCTTCAGGGGCGTCGGCCCGAAAGTGGCGGAAAAACTGGCGGCGCTGAATATTCGCACCGCCGAGGACGCGCTGTTCCACCTGCCGTTCCGCTATGAAGACCGCACCCGTTTCACGCCCATCGGCGCGCTGCGTCACGGCGAGGAAGCGCTGATTCAGGGCGAGATCGAACTGGCCGACATCCGCTTCGGCCGCCGCCGCTCGCTGCTGGTGCAAATCAGCGACAACACCGGGGCCATCATCCTGCGCTTTTTCCATTTCAGCGCTGCGCAGAAAAATCAGTTGCGGCGCGGCGCACGCATCAGTTGCTATGGCGAGGTGCGGCGCGGTCCGCAGACACTGGAAATGGTGCACCCCGAATACACCTTGTTCGCCCTTGACGAAGAACCGCAGCCGGAGGACACGCTGACGCCGGTTTATTCCACCACCAAAGGCGTGCACCAGCTGACTCTACGCAAGCTGATCGCACAGGCGCTGGAAACCAGTCTGGACGAGCTGGACGACATGCTGCCTGCCAACGTTACCGAGAAATATGATTTCCCGCGGCTGGCCGAGGCCATCGCCCTGTTGCACCAGCCGCCGCCAGATGTGGACACGCTGGCGATTCTGAACAAAAAGCATCCGGCGCAGCAGCGGCTGGCCTTCGAGGAGTTGATGGCCCACCACCTCAGTCTGCGCAAACTGCGTGAAGCCCAGAAACAGCAAAACGCGCCGAAAATCCATTCCGACCAGCGACTGCTCCACGCCCTGCTCACCAGCCTGCCGTTCGAACTGACCGGCGCGCAGCAAAGGTCGCTGGATACGGTGCTGGGCGACCTGGAGCTGGGCTATCCCATGAGCCGGCTGCTTCAGGGCGACGTGGGCAGCGGCAAAACCATCATCGCGGCGGGCGCGGCGCTGGGGGCGGTGGAGGCCGGATATCAGGTCGCCATCATGGCCCCCACCGAGATACTGGCGGAGCAACATTTTCACAGCTTCGACAACTGGTGCAAACCGCTGGGCGTGGATGTGGAATGGCTGTCCGGCTCGCAAACCGCCAGACAGAAACGCGACACGCTGGAACGCCTGAAGCTGGACAAGCCGCTGATCACCGTGGGCACCCACGCGCTGTTTCAGGAATCGGTGAGTTTCACCAGGCTCGGCCTGCTGGTGATCGACGAACAGCACCGTTTCGGCGTACACCAGCGTCTCGCTCTGTACGAAAAGGGCGAGGGCAACGGCCTCAAGCCGCATCAACTGGTGATGACCGCCACGCCCATTCCGCGCAGTCTGGCCATGACCCTGTACGCCGATCTTGACCTGACCGTGATCGACGAACTGCCGCCGGGCCGCACGCCGGTGACCACGGTGGTGGTACCAAATACCCGCCGCGATGACATCATCCAGCGCCTGCGCGACGCCTGCGGCGAGGGGCGTCAGGCCTACTGGGTGTGCCCGGCCATCGACGAAAGCGAGTTCATGGAACAGCTACAGGCCGCGTCCGAAACCGCCAGCCTGCTGCAAAAGGAGCTGCCCGCCCTGAAAATCGGCCTGATTCATGGCCGCCTCAAGCCCAGGGAAAAAGAACAGGTGATGACCGCGTTCAAGGCCCATGAACTGGACGTACTGGTAGCCACCACCGTCATCGAAGTGGGCGTGGATGTACCCAACGCCAGCCTGATGATTATAGAAAACGCCGAGCGCCTGGGGCTGGCGCAACTGCACCAGCTACGCGGACGCGTGGGACGCGGCAGCGCCAAAAGCGCCTGCGTGCTCATGTATCACGGCCCGCTCTCGCGCATCGCCCAGGATCGCCTCGCCACCATGCGCGACAGCAACGACGGCTTCCGTATCGCCGAAAAAGACCTGCAGCTGCGCGGCCCCGGCGAAGTGCTGGGCACCCGTCAGACCGGCCTGCCCGACCTGCGCATCGCCGATCTGGTGCGCGACCAGCACCTCGCGCCACTGGTGGAGCGCGCCGCATCGCAACTGCTCGAACAATACCCGCAAAACGTGGACCGGATTATCCAGCGCTGGCTGGGGGAGGGCTATGTGTTTGGCCAGGTATGACCATTCCTGCCGGTTTTCAGGCGTCCACGTAACCATCGGGGTTATCATCGGACAACCCTGACAGCACGGTGGGACTTTCCACATTCCTGAATCTGCCGGCAATCAGTCATAGTCTGTGCTTTCATATAGCCATAAAATTCTTGTATACTGGCAAGTGCCTGACAGGAGCTGGCCTGCCAGCGTGGCGGCCTGGAGTCCATAAAAACAAAAGGAGTGAGGAGCATGAGTAAAGAAAAGAAAATGAGCCTGACGGTGAAAGTGCTGCTGGGCATGGCCCTCGGCATCATCACCGGCCTGATTATCAATCTGGCGGGACTCAACGAGCCCGGATCCTTTATCAACGTTTACATCGTCAACGGGTTGTTTCATGTCGTCGGCAAAATGTTTGTCAACGCCTTGAAAATGCTGGTGGTTCCACTGGTATTCTTCTCCCTGATCTGCGGTGTTTGCGGCATCGGCAACATCAAGATGCTGGGACGGGTCGGCGGCAAGGCATTTGCCCTGTACATGCTGACCACGGCGGTAGCCATCGCCACCGCCATCGCTATTGCCGCATTTTTCAACATTGGCCACGGCATGAACCAGGTCACTGATGCGACTTTCGCCGGCAAGGAATCGCCACCACTGACCCAGGTCCTGATCGACATCATCCCGAACAACCCCATCGCCGCCATGGCGGATGGCAACATGCTGCAGATCATTTTCTTCGCCATACTGGTAGGCATCAGCATGTTGATGGTCGGCAGGAAAGCCAAAGGCTTTATCGCCGGCGCCGAGGTGGCCAACGAAATCATGATGAAAATGGTCAATATCATCATGGCGGTTGCGCCCTATGCCGTATTCGCCCTGATCGCCAAGGCGGTCGCCAACCTGGGCCTGGGCCTGCTGACATCGCTGGCCGGTTATGTGGGCGTTCTGGTCGGATCTCTCATGTTCCATCTGTTCATAACCCTGATGGTTGTGCTCTGGGTGTTCTCGCGCCTGAGTCCGAAAATGTTCCTGAAAAAAATCAGGAACGTGCAGGTGTTCGCCTTCAGTACGGCCAGCTCCAACGCCACCATCCCGGTAACCATGAGAACGGTGACCGACCGCATGGGGGTGGACAACTCGGTGGCTTCCTTTACCGTGCCCTTCGGCGCCACCATCAACATGGACGGCACCGCGATCATGCAGGGCGTGGCTACGGTGTTTATCGCCAATGTGTATAACGTCGATCTCGGTATTACCGGCTATCTCACCGTGATACTGATGTCGGTGCTGGCATCCATCGGCACCGCTGGCGTTCCTGGCGTTGGCCTGATCATGCTGTCCATGGTGTTCACCCAGGTAGGTCTGCCGGTTGAAGGCATTGGTCTGGTACTGGGCGTCGACCGTCTCATGGACATGATACGCACCGCGGTGAATGTCTCTGGCGACGCGACGGTTTCCTGCATCGTGGCCAAAAGCGAGAAAAAACTGGACGTTGACGTTTACTACGATCCCGACGCCGGTGTACTGACCACCGACGAAGCCATCAAACTGGACGAGAATGTCGAGAGAGAAGTGGCGGAACTCGTCAAGCAAGTCAAAAGCAAGGAAGATTAAAACATGAAAAACATAAAACTGAGCCTGGCTGTAATGACGGCCGCGTCTTGCGCCACGGGTATCGCCATGGCGGACGACAACTACTCCATATCGGAAGCCCTGCAAAATGGTAAAACCAGCATTGATGCCCAGGTGTTCTATTTTGACCGCAGCTTCGACAAGCCCGACACGCCGGACGCGGAGGCATTAACGGTAGGCGGCATCATGAAGTACGAAAGCGCCAAAGCCTACAATACGAAACTGGGCTTCGCCTATTACGGCAGCCACAGCCTGTTTGATATCATCGATCGTGACAAGGGCGGCGGCACGTCCATACTGCAGTCCGACGGCGACGATATCGCCTTCCTCGGCGAGGCTTACCTCGATTTCGATACCGGAGCCAACGAGATCAAGCTTGGTCGCCAGCGGCTGACCGGCCCGATCATGAATGACCACGGCATTCGTTTGCTGCCTTCGGTGTACGAAGCCGCGGTCTATCGCAACAAAAGCCTGCCGGACACTACCCTGGAACTCGGCTATGTGGATCGCTATTCCGGCTTCACGTCCAAGCTGAGCCGCTTCGATGCCCAGGAAAAAAAATGGGGAACCGACGGCCTGGGTTATATCTATGTCAAAACCCGGCTGGCCGGCGTTGATCTGCGGGCGCAATACATCGACACGCTGGACAACAGCGGCACGTTTGACAACTACAGCTATCTGGATGGCAAGCTGCCGCTGGGGTTCGGGCAGAAAACCTATATCAAGGCACAGCTGGGCGGCACGGGTTATAACGAAGGCGCCAATGCCAAAATGTACGGTGTAAAGGCGGGCACCAGTTTTGGCAAAATCGACGTCGCCCTGCTTTATAACAAGATAGAAGACAACGCCTTCAAGGCGGTGGAAGCCGGGCCCATGTATACTGACTGGCAGCAGGGTTATGGCAATTATGAACCCAGCGATGCGGTCGGCGTGCAGCTGATCTTCCACCCGCTGGACGCCGCCAGCATCAAGCTGGGCTATGTGGATGTCAACTCGGAAGATGGCGATGGCGAGGATTTCAACATCGACAGCTACCAGGAGTTCAATCTGGACGCCAAGTACAAGATCAGCGATGCGTCCAGGGTCCGGCTGCGCTATTCCAACAAAAACCAGGACGAAAGCTCCGACCGGGAAGACCGCGACGACTTCAGGCTCATTTATTACTACAGTTTTTAGCGCAGCCTGCGGCAAGCCCTGTTTCCATCAGCCCGGCGCGGTCACGCGCCGGGCTTTTTTCTGCACGGCCGGCATTCACAGATCCCCTGGTGTGTGTGTCCCGGCAGGCCTTACCGGGCCGCTGCAACGCCGCCGGTCGGGTTCGCCGCCCGGGAAATACAGCGACAATCCATGTATCATTGGCTTAACTGATCTGGCCAGGAAAACCCCATGCTCCGGACATTTCGGCGGCTGTCTTCCCGCACCCTGCTGTGCCTTACCGGCTTGTTGATGCTGTCATCTTGCGCCGCGTTCATCTCTTCCACGACGGGGAAAATGGCGGACAATCTGTCCCGCGCCATACTGGATTCCGATGATCTGCAGACCGTTGCCGACGGCGCTCCCGCCTATCTGATATTGCTGGACAGTTTGCTGCTGGACTCACCGGATGATCCACAGCTGTTGCTGGCGGGGTCCAGCCTGTACGGGGCCTATGCCAGCGTGTTTGTCTCCGACAGCGACCGCGCGGCGCGCATGAATACCCGGGCCCTGAACTATGCCCTGCGGGCAGTGTGCGGTTCCGATCAGGCGTCCTGTAACCTCCAGACCGAGCCGTTTGATGCGTTTTCTTCGCGCGTCGCAGCGCTGACGCGCAGCGATGTCCCCGCCTGGTACACATTGGCAACAGCCTGGGCCGGATGGATACAGGCCAACAGTTCGGATCTCAAGGCAGTGGCCCAGTTACCGCGAGTACGCATCATCATGGAACGCATGGCCGAGCTGGACCCGGCCTGGCAGCAGGGCGGCGCCTATTTGTATCTGGGCGTATTATCGACCCTGCTGCCGCCCGCTCTGGGCGGCAAATCGGAGCAGGGCAAACGCTATTTTGAACTGGCCATGCGTCAGTCAAACGGGAAAAATCTGATGGCGAAAGTCCTGTACGCGGAAAAGTACGCTCGTCTGGTGTTTGATCGGAAGCTGCACGACCGTCTGTTGCAAGAGGTACTGGCCAGCGATCCCCATGCCGAGGGCCTGACTCTGATGAACACCCTGGCGCAGAAAAAGGCGGCAGAACTGCTTGAATCCGGCAAGGAGTATTTTTAGCCATTGCGTCCCGAATCCGACCTGCAACGTATCCCCCGTAACGCTTTTCGAGACTAAAGCCGTGAAAAAACCTTTCCAAACCCTGCTGCTTGCCTCGTTGCTGGTCCTGGCGGCAACTGCCCAGGCCCAAACCCTGAAAATCGCTACCCTGTCGCCCGATGGATCGGACTGGATGATCAAATTACGCGAGGGCGCAAAACAGGTGGAACAGCAAACCCAGGGGCGCGTGAAGTTCAAGTTTTACCCCGGCGGCGTCATGGGCGACAACAAGGCGATACTGCGTAAAATCAAAATCGGCCAGCTGCATGGCGGCGCGGTGACAGCCGGCGCTCTGGACAAGGCCTACCCCGACAATGAAGTGCTGGGACTGCTGTTCAAGTACCGCAACCAGGGCGAAATCGACTATGTGCGTCAGCACCTGGATCCGGTTCTCAGGCAGGGCTTTGAAAAAGGCGGTTACGTGATTCTGGGCATGGCCGGAGCCGGTTTTGCCTATCTCATGTCGAGCAGGGCGCCCGTGGCCAGCGTAGCGGATCTGCGCAAACAGAAAGTCTGGATACCGGCCGGCGATGAAGCCTCGGCCAAATCCATCGCCGCCTTTGACATCACGCCAGTGCCATTGCCGCTGGGCGATGTGCTGGCGGGCCTGCAAACCGACCTGGTCAACGCTGTCGCGGCGCCGCCCATTGGCGTCATTGCCCTGCAATGGCACACCCGGATCAAATATCTCACCGACATGCCGCTGCTGTACAGCCTCGGCGTGCTGGCCATCAGCAACAGGGCATTCAAAAAGATCAAAGCGCAAGACCAGAAAATCGTGCGTGAAGTCATGGGCAAGACCTTCAACGTCATAGACGAAAAAAACAAGGCGGATAACCGTAGCGCGCTGGCCACCCTGAAAGATCTGGGTATTCAGTTTGTCCGGCCCTCGCAAACACAGAGAAAGGAGTGGCTGAAATACGCCCATGCCGCCCAGCAGCGCGTCATCGAGGAAGGCGTCGTCAGCCAGCAAATCGTCGACCGCGTGGACGCCCTGCTGCAACGATACCGCAGCAAATAGGCATGTTCTCCCGGGCACGGCATGTTTTGCGGCGGCTGGAAG
>JALXFQ010000064.1 GCA_027067235.1 Gammaproteobacteria bacterium | reverse complement strand
CTCAGGCGGGAATGGAAAACCAGTCTGCCCGGTCTGCTGAAATATATCCGGGCAGTGATGCGCGAGATCAATACACGATCCTATGATCTCGCGTTTGATTTGCAGGGGCTGGCGCGTTCTGTCATTTTTCTTTATGCCGCCCATGCCAGGCGGAAATGGGTCAAGGGTAATTGGTGGTTTCTCGGTCGGTTTCGCCGGAAAGAACTGCACGCTATCGACGAAATGAACCGCCTGCTGCAAAAAGCGGGCGTTCCCGCGGTGGCCGGGGCCATGACGCGTGAAATGCTGTTGCATGTGGGCGATGAAGATCGCGAAGCGGTGGAAAGCCTGCTGCAACGCATCAACCCGGAAGGCAAGAAACTTGTCGTGCTTGCCCCGTTCACGCGCTGGCCCACCAAGGAATGGGGGCTGGACAATTTTCAGCAACTCGTTCAATCCCTGCCCGAAGACGTGCTGCCCGTATTCACCGGCGCGCCGGAAAACCGCGCCGCCCTTGACGACATGGCCGATAATCGCGCCGTCAATCTGGCAGGCGAGCTGTCCCTGCTGGCATTCGCCGAACTCATGCGCCGCGCCGATGCCGCCGTGTCTTGCGACTCCTTCCCCATGCACCTGGCCAGCGCCATGAATACGCCGCTGGTCGCGTTGTTCGGGCCCACAGACGAAAACCGCGTCGGGCCATTGTCAGACAACGCCACCGTGGTGCGGGCCGATGTGGGCTGCGAAAAATGCTACCGCCGCGACCACTGCGACAAGGCGTGTATCCGGGCGATTACAGTGGAGCAGGTGAAGGATGCCCTGATCGGGAAGCTCAAAGTTTCTCAACAGTTCCAGTGATGGGTATTACGGGCAACCAAGCCCCAGCCGCCGTAAAACGTCCTCGATCTGAGCTTTACCCACACTGTCAAAATCTTCCCGGCGAGAGAATGTAAACAAGCCGCAAACCTCTGCCCATGCCGCGCCCCTGGCCCAGTCGGGCAGGGTGTTGTCGCCTGCGGGTTTGCGGGCGAAAATATGGCAGCCGCCGGGGGAGTAGAGCAGGTTGAACGGCTGGTTGCTCTTCTGATATTCGCTGATGGCTTTCCAGGCGTCACAAACGCTTTGGTGAAACTGGCAAGGCAACGGGTAATCGGTATCACCGCCGTTTTGCGACCAGCGCGTATTCTCCACCGGCAGCGGCTCACTGATGAAACCCTGAAAATGCAGATGATTGACCGATGCGCCCGCGCCGATACTGTTATAGGTGAAACGCAGGCCGAGCAGTGTGTCAGCCTGTTGCTCCAGCAAACGCCACATGGCGGTGTGGTGTTCTCCTGTCAGAAACTGCGGCAGATGGCTGGATGTTTCCGGCGCGACAAGCAGATGGAATGGCGCGAATGGAAACTTGTTGTACAACACAGTCAGAGGCAGGTTTTGCGTTGTGCCGCGCCATAATATTTCCGGCTCCAGAAACGGCTTGTCGAAATGAAACGCCTCTGGTTTGAATGGCTTGCGTATTTTGGTAAAGCTTTCCCCGGACGCGCGCGGCGGACGCAGGGCGCGCAGCGGGTTGAAGTTCAGCCGCCAGGGGTCCGTTTGACGTGATTCCCATTCAGCAAAAGGCTGCAGGCCGGTTTTGCGCAAGGCGTCGAATACAACGGCGTCGTCGAGCGGGGCGTCGGGCGTGTTGCGCCGCAGTTGGTCGAACGCCTGCTGCAACGGCGCGGCGAGGCGCTGACGCAGCCCGACATCCTGCATGCTGTTGGCCAGCACCAGGATAAACGCGCCGAGGCTGCCGGTCTCGAGCATTTTCTCCAGCCGGTCGGCAAACAGCGCGCGGAATGCGTCCGGCGATTCAGCGATGAACATGGGCTGAGAGCCCGTCAGGCCTGATCGCGTTGCACGCAAACCGGCGCGTCTGTGGGGTTTTCCACGCCCAGCGCGATGGTCTGCACCATGTCTTCCACTTCCTGCGGCGTCAACACTTCCAGCAAACGCGCCAGCAGGTCAGGGTTGAAGCGAATATTGGCTACCGCGCCGTCGGACAGCTGCACTTTTACCGCCGCCGCGCTGTCGCTGGCCTGTTCGTCGGTTTCTTCCCACATGCCCATGCCAGCCGCCATGATGGCGTTGTAGGCTTCGTCCAGCGCTTCGATGGTTTCGGGTTCGAGGTTGTCAGCGATCAGGATCAGATATTCATCAGCCTGTTCGTCCATGACGAAGTCCAGCTTGTGCTGGCGCACGGCGTCGGCAAACTGCTGGCGAATATCCGTATCAAAAAATGCGTATCGCGGCATTAAACAGCTCCTTCAAAATGATTTTTTCGCCAGGCTTCGTAGGCGACGACGCTGACGGCGTTGGCAAGGTTCAGGCTGCGGCTCTCCGGCTGCATGGGCAGACGCAGCGTATGGCCTTTTTCAACGCTGGCGAGGATTTCCTCCGGCAGACCGCGCGTTTCCCTGCCGAACAGCAAGGCGTCGCCCGCGGTAAAATCAGCGTCGGCGTACCAGCGCTCGCCTCTGGTGCTGATGGCGAAAACCCGCGCCGGTTTGACCGTTTGCAGAAATGAGTCCAGGTCAGGCCAGGTTTTCATGGTCTGGAGTTCGTGATAATCCAGCCCGGCGCGGCGGAGCTTGGCGTCATCCAGATCAAAGCCCAGCGGCTCGATCAGATGCAGACGGAAACCGGTGTTGGCGCACAGGCGGATGATCGCCCCGGTGTTGGGCGGGATCTCGGGCTGGTACAGCACGACTTCGAACATTAGAACGGCTTGACCACCACCAGTATCACCACGCCCAGCAGCAGGACGATGGGAACTTC
>JALXFQ010000063.1 GCA_027067235.1 Gammaproteobacteria bacterium | reverse complement strand
CGACCTTTGGCGACCACGAACAGGGAGTCGGTCGCGTCGCCCTGGTTCATGACGATGGTGTTTTTTTTGTAATGATGCGTGCTCATGTAGTCAGCCAGCACCATCAGCCGCTCATCGGACAGGCCTTCGAAAAAGACCACTTGTCTCAGTATTGTCAGATCCGCCATTGACGCAAAGCTCGCACTCCAGGAACGCGACTATAGCAGTTTGCGGAAGCACCGATCCAATCCGACGCTGCTGCCGGGCTGGCCTTACAGGGCTTTGCGAATGGCCGCTGCAATATCCGACGGCTTCGCGCCGTGGGCGATGATGTCCGCTATCTGGCCGTTTTTGCCGACGATATAGATGGCGGAGGAATGATCCATGCCATAACCCATGGCGGAACCTTCCAGCCTGGCTTTCTTGTAATATACCGCGTATTTTTTCGCCACTTCGGCGATTTCCTGCGGTGTGCCGCTCAGGCCAAGAATCTTCGGGTGGAAAAAAGCCGCATATTTTGCCATGACCTCGGGCGTATCCCGTTCCGGATCGACACTGATGAAGATACCCTGGATCTGTTCCAGCTCATCCCTGGTCAGGGAGCGAAATGCCGTCGCCATCATGCCCAGCGAAGTCGGGCAGATATCCGGACAGGCGGTATAGCCAAAATAAATCACCGCCACCTTGCCGCGAAAATCTTTCAACGCCACCGGGCCCTGCGCCGAGCGCAGGCTGAAATCACCACCGATCGCTGCATATTTCTGCGCCGCAGAATCCGGACTCGCCGCGTGATTGAGCCAGATGCCCGCAATCAGGCCGGCAGCCACGAACAGGCTCAGCAGCGGCGCCAGTTTCAACTTGTTCACCGGTCGCGCCTATTCATGAGACGGCATATGGCCGCCGCCCATCATGTTCATTTCAATTTTCCGCACCGGCGCACTGATTTTCTGGTGGCTGCCATCGCTGAATTCCAGATCGATATCCACTTTTTCGCCCACCGTCAGTGGCTGCTTCAGCCCGATCATCATGATGTGATGCCCACCCGGCTGCAATACAGTCGTCTCGCCCTTCTTCAGCTCCAGTTTTTTGATGGGCCGCATGCGCATGACGCCGCCATCATGAATATGGGTATGCAACTCCACCGATTCGGCTATATCGCTGTGCGCCTTCACCAGATCCACATCCTCGCCGTTGTCCTTCAGCTGCATGAAAGCCGCTGTTGCCGGCGCGCCGGGCGGGACTGCGCGCACGTACGCATCAAGAACCTCCACATCCGCCGCCCGGGCGGCAGTCGCCATCAGACCCAGCAGAGTCGCCAGCATGGTCAGTCTCGTCTTTTGCATGTCAAATCTCCATATCAATGTTTGTAAGTGGTAAAACGAAAAGGCGCATCAAAAACCCCTTGCGCAGTACTGATCCTGGCCTGTACTTCCCAGTCCATGCGGTTTCTGACGCAAACCGGCAGTATGCCCTGGCCGACAAAAGCGTCACCGTCACGCCGCAATTCAAAACGGTTCAGGCCCATGTTCATGCCCACGCCGGCAAAACTCAACGCTGCTTTCTCGATTTCAACGCCATCCGCTGTCAGCCTGAAACTGAAATCCTGCATCGGCCGTACCGGCAGCGGGCTGAAAGCCAGAGTCACTGAGCCACCACCAGGCAATGGCGTGGTGCAGGGACCCTGCTGCAAGTCACAGTTGGCCAGCGCCAGCCGTGTCGCCTGCTGCAGTGCAAACAGAATGCCGCCGCGCAATACCACCAGCACCAGAACCACGGTCAGCAGAAACGCGCCCAGGGCGATCAGTACTGCGTTTTTATTCAATGTCATTGTTTATCCCCGGTTTTTTCTGCAGTTTTCTCTGCAGGGTGCGCCGATGCATGCCGAGCTGTCTGGCGGTGGCGGATATGTTGCCATGGTTTTCCGCCAGCACGCGCTGCAGATGCTCCCATTCGAGCTGCTTCAGCGGCGTTGGCGCCAGTTCCGCCACGTTCGCATCCGGCTCGTCCGCCGCCTCGGTCAGGGCGCGCAGTATGGCACCGGCGTCCACCGGCTTGGCCAGATAGTTCACCGCGCCCAGTTTCACCGCCTGCACCGCCGTAGTGAGACTGGCATAGCCGGTCAGCACGACAATGCGCAGACCCGGAGCGGCATCCAGCAGGGGCCGGATCAGCTGCAGGCCGGAGTCCTCGCCCAGACGCAAATCCAGCACCGCATAAGCCGGGCCGCGGGCCTTGACCCGCTGCATGGCGTCTTCGCCAGTGACGGCAAAAAAGGCCTCGTAACCCCGGCGCTGCAGCGCGCGGCACAGGGTCTGGCAGAAAACCTCGTCGTCGTCGATGACCACAATGGTTTTATTCATCCGCATCATCCACCAGCGGCAATACGATGCGCGTGCGCAGGCCGCCTCCGGCCCGGTTCATCATGCTCAGTCTGGCGCCAATGTTCTCCAGAGTCGCATGCGACAGCACCAGACCCAGACCCAGGCCCTTGTCCTTGGAGCTGAACGAGGCGCGCCCGGCCTTTTTCAGCTGCTCCGCAGACAGTCCCTTGCCAAAGTCGTCGATTTCAACCACCACACTGTCGTCCTCGCGGCGCGCCCGGACCTCGACCCGGGCATGGCCCTGCTCCAGCGACGCATCGGCCGCGTTGTCCAGCAAATTGGTCAGCGCCATGGCCAGGCCGTCCAGATGCCCGCCGGGCGCAACATCATCCAGATCCAATGCCATTTTCACCTGCACGTCGGAACGCAGCGCCGCCCAGTTCTCCAGCGCCTGCAGCAAATTCCCTGCGCCGCTCGCGCCAGCCGGCTCCGCACTACGCTGCAGGCGTTGCAGTCGCGTTTTGCAATGATCCAC
>JALXFQ010000062.1 GCA_027067235.1 Gammaproteobacteria bacterium | reverse complement strand
GCCAATCTGTGGCGCCGCCAGTCCGGCGCCGTCGTTGGCTTCCATGGTATCCCACAGATCGCTCACCAGAGCCTGCAGCTTATCACCAAAATCACTGACCGGCTGTGAGGGAACCAGCAATCCGGGGTTGCCCATAATGACTATTTTCCTAACGGTCATTGAAAAACGCCCGGTGTGCTTGTAACGTCCGCTGCATGAAAAGAATCCTCGTTTTTTGTCTGTTCCTGGCCAGTCTTTTGCAAGTAACCGCCGCTGTGGCCGGTAACTATTATATTGAGTTGGCGGTGTTCATAAACAACCGTGCTGGCGCCTCATCGGAAATCTGGAACAGCGAGCTGCCGGCGCTGAACACAGCCCGGGCGGTGGAACCAACCCGCGACAGTGTCAGCAAGGGCGTTATTCCTGTTTCCAGGCTCCGCAACAGCCCCGATTATACGCTGTTAACCCATGTTTCCTGGGGCCAGAGCGCACCCATCCGCTCCAACATCACGCCGCGCTATATTCATGCCGATACGTCATCCTATAGGCTGAGCGGCACCGTTTCCTTCTATCAGGCGCGTTTTTTGTTCGTGGATGTGGATTTGCGGCTGGAGGACAAACGCAGCGGACAGGTGTATCAGTTGAAACAGCACAAGCGCGTGAAACCGAAAGAAATGCATTATTTCGACCACCCGCTGTTTGGCGCAATTCTGTATGTTCAGCGCTCCGGGAAGCAGTAATCCGGCAGCCGCCGAAGCCTTATGCAAAGGCGATCAGAAATTTTCCAGCAGAGAACCCAGTAATCGTCTGACGTCAGCCGTACCCTGCTTCAGAAAGCCCTCGATATCGGCCATGTCGATATCGCCGCTACCGCGCCCGGCGGCCGGATTGACGGCGATGGCAAGCATGGCGTAACAAAGCTCCAGCTCCCGCGCCAGACCACATTCCGGCATGCCGGTCATGCCAACGATATCCACCCCGTCACGCTCCATCCGGTCAACTTCCGCTTTTGATTCGAAGCGCGGGCCCTGGGTGGCACCATAGACAGCCGCGGGGACCAGATCCAGGCCGTCAGGCGCGGCGTCCAGCAGGCGCTTTCTCAGATCGCTGCAGAACGGCTGGGTGAAGTCCACATGCCTGACACCACTGCCGTCGCCATCAAAATAGGTATGTTCCCTGCCCCAGGTGTAATCCACGATCTGATCCGGAACTATCAACGAACCGGGCACGATAGCATCAGCAATCGCGCCGACGGCGTTGACGGCAACAATGGCATCCGCGCCGATTTCCTTCAGCGCCCAGATATTGGCGCGGTAATTGACCCGGTGCGGCGGAATCGAATGACTGACGCCGTGACGCGGCAGAAAAGCCACTTCGACGCCCTGCATCTGGCCACACACCAGCGGCGCGGAAGGGTTGCCAAAAGGCGTACGCACGAATCGCCGCTCGACGATTTCGAGACCCGACAGCTTGTACAGGCCACTGCCGCCGATGACGGCGAGTAATTTGCTCATGATTTATTCAGACCTTTTGACTGCGTATATGTCCGGCAGGTTGCGCCAGTAGCCCTTGTAATCCATGCCATAGCCGAATACATAGCGATCTGGCACGGTCAGCCCGATAAAATCTGCCGTGGTTGCAGCAGGCTGTGGCAGTTGTTTCTGCACCAGGACGGCCTTGAGTACTTTTTCTGCGCCTTCCTGTTGCAACGATTGTTCGATAGCGGCCAGCGTGATGCCTTCATCCAGTATGTCGTCGACAATGACCACGGTGCGCCCGAGTACCGAATTGGTCGGATGAGCCAGCCATTGCAGCCCGTCTCCGGTCAGCGCTTCGCCGTAGCGGGAGGCGTGAACGTAGTCGGTCTGCAGCGGGAAATCCAGATGTTTGAGCAGCTGGGCAAACGGCATGATGGCGCCGTTCAGCACGCATAGCAGCAACGGGTTGTTTTCTGCCACTTCAGAGCCGATATCCGCCGCCATGCGGGCTATGGCGGTTTCTATGTCTTGCCGGGAATACAGACGCTCGGCCTGCCTGCGCGTTTGCAGCAGGTCTGTGCGCAGCCGTTCATCCATTACGAGCGGCCGTACTTGTCCTTGAAGCGCACGATGTCATCCTCGCCGAAATAGGAGCCGGTCTGTACTTCAATCAGTTCCAGCGGGCCGTCGCCGATGTTTTCCAGCATGTGTTTGGTGCCCACCGGAATATAGGTGGACATGTTTTCCTTGAGGATAAACATCTCTTCATCGCGTGTGACCTTGGCCCAGCCCTCGACGATGATCCAGTGTTCCGAGCGCTGGTGATGCAGTTGCAGCGAAATGCGCTGCCCCGGCGCCACATAGATATGCTTGGCCTGAAACCTGTCGCCCTGGAATATGCCTTCGTAGGAACCCCAGGGACGATACACTTTCTTGTGCAGTGACACTTCGCTGCGCCCGGCCTTTTTCAGCGCATCCACCAGATGTTTGATGTCCTGGGAGCGTGTTCGGGGCGCGACCAGCACGGCATCGCGGGTTTCCACGATTACTGTATCATCCATGCCCACGGCGGCGATCAGACGCCCGGACGAGGAAATATAGGAATTGCTGACATCGACGATTTCCACATCGCCGCGCGTCACATTGCCGTTTTCGTCGTGCTCTTCCACATCCCACAAAGCCGACCAGGAACCAAGATCACTCCAGCCCGCGTCCAGCGGAGCCATTACCGCGTCGCCGGTTTTTTCCATCACGGCGTAGTCGATGGAGTCCGCCGGGCACTCCTCGAAAGGCTCCTGGATGCGGCAGAACCACAGATCATGATCCACGGTTTCCAGCGACTGCTCACAGATGCGCAGCATTTCCGGCTCGGTTTTCGCCAGTTCATCCAGATAGCGCTGGGCGCGGAACATGAACATGCCGCTGTTCCAGAAATAGTCACCCGAATCCAGAAAATTCCGGGCCTTGCCGGCATCAGGTTTTTCCACGAACTGATCCACGGCGTAGAGGTTTTTTCCTGCGTCCAGCGCTGCGCCTTTTTTGATATAGCCGAAACCGGTGGCGGCATGATCCGGTACGATGCCAAATGTCACCAGCTTGTCCTGGCTGGCCGCCTCGCGGGCGGCGTCGATGCTGGCATGAAAGGCCTTGTTGTCGCCGATAAGGTGATCCGCCGGCAAAACCAGCAGCACCGGGTTGTCATACTGGGCCAGCGCCGCCAGAGCGCCGATGGCGACAGCGGGCGCGGTGTTTCTGCCGACCGTTTCCAGGTAGATGCGCGGCTCCTCGATGCCCAGCGCCCGTAGCTGCTCGGCCACCATGAAGCGGTGTTCGTCGTTACAGATGACGATGGGCTGCTGTATGCCCGGCACGCCATCGAGGCGACGGATGGTTTCCTGCAGCATGGTGTACTCTCCCAACAGCCGATGCAGCTGCTTCGGGTAGAGCTCGCGTGACAGCGGCCAGAGCCGGGAGCCAGAGCCCCCGGAAAGTATGACGGGCACGATTTTTCGGCTGTTATCCATGTCCCTTGCCTGTGAATACGGTCTGAGAGTCGTTTATTGTGTCTGCTTCATTGCGCGAAGCTGCTGTTATCGGCAAGTAGCGGTGAAAACCGGCCGGCTGTGGTCTCGCAGCTGCTAGGCCACGCTGTTGGCGTCGATAACCAGTTGCGGATAAGTGGGCTCGCCGTTGGAGCGGGAATGCTCCGGCACCAGTCGCAGCAACAGGGTTTCCAGTCCTTCGATATCATAGCTGTGAACGCATTCAACCATGTGTTCGATTTCTTCGTTGATCTGTTCCCAGTCCACCCGTCGGCTGCGGGCCAGCAATATTTTTGAGTGTTTGGTGTCCTTGAGGTTTTCTTCCTTGTGGAACAGCTCTTCAAACAGTTTTTCACCGGGGCGCAGTCCGGTATAAACGATCTCTATATCCTCGCCCGGTTTTCTTCCGGACAGTTTGATCATCTGCTCCGCCAGATAGGCGACCCTGATCGGCTCGCCCATGTCCAGCACGTATATCTCGCCGCCGCGACCCATGACGCCGGCCTGCATGATGAGCTGTGAGGCTTCGGAAATGGTCATGAAATAGCGCGTCACATCGGGGTCGGTCACGGTCACCGGCCCGCCCTCGGCAATCTGCTTCTTGAACAGCGGCACCACGCTGCCGGCCGAGCCCAGCACATTGCCAAAACGCACTGTGATGTAACGTGTGTCGGATCGTTCATTGATGGCCTGGCAGAATATTTCCGCCACGCGCTTGCAGGAACCCATAACATTGCTGGGGTTGACCGCCTTGTCGGTGGATACCTGAACAAATGCCTCGCAACCATATTTGTCCGCTGCCAGCGCCATTTGCTTGGTGCCCAGTATGTTGTTGCGCACCGCCTCGCGTATCTGGGATTCCAGCAGCGGCACGTGTTTGTACGCCGCAGCATGGAAAATCACCTGGGGCTGGTATTCCTCCATGATCTTTTCCACCCGCACCAGATCCGTGACATCGCCCAGGCAGGGCTGCAGAACCAGCTCGGGAAACTCGCGCCGCAGGTTCATGTCCACCTGGTACAGGTTGTATTCGGAGTTCTCCAGCAGCACCAGGCAGGACGGCCGCAGACGGGCTATCTGGCGGCACAGCTCGGAACCGATGGATCCGCCGCCACCGGTAACCAGTATGGACTTGCCGGAAAGATTTTCGTACAGGGCGTCCCAGTCCAGCACCACCGGCTCGCGCCCCAGCAGATCGCCGATTTCCACTTCACGCAGCTCGCGGGAACTGACATTGCCGCTGACCAGATCCTGCATCATGGGCAGGGTGCGGAACGGCACACCGGAACGTTCACAGATTTCCACGATACGCTGCATCTGGTGCGTGGTGGCGCTGGGCAGCGCCAGCAGGATCAGGTCGATACCCCATTTCTGCACGGCTTCGGGAATAATGTCGGTATTGCCGATGACCCGGATGCCGCGAATCTCGCGACCATGCTTGAACGGGTTGTCGTCGATAAAGGCCACTGGCTGGTAGATACGCGGCGAATTCCTGAGCAGGTCGCGAATCAGCATTTCGCCCGCCTCGCCGGCGCCGACAACCAGCACCTTCTTGTCCATGGTGGTGCTGAGATAGCGGTCCTTGAACATGCGATAAACCAGGCGCGGCGCGCCCAGCAGAAAAACCAGCAGCAGCGGGAAGAACAGCAATACCGTACGCGGCACCAGCTCCAGCCGGGTCAGCAGAAAAGTCACGACCGCCACGATCGCGGTGCCGGCGGCAACCGCCTTGACGATACGCAACAGATCGGGCAGCGAGGCAAACCGCCAGACGCCGCGGTAGAGGCCGAAATAGGCAAACATGGCGCCCTGCGCGACCAGCACCAGCGGCAACAGGTTCAGCGCGCCGGAGAGAAAATGTTCAGGAATATTGCCAAGATTGAAACGCAACCAGTAGGCAGTAAGCCAGGCCACGGGCACCATCAGCAGGTCATGGGCCATGGCAGCCCAGGGGCTGGTCAGAAAATCCAGTTTGCTTTGACGCGGCGGCGGGGTCAGGATTTTATTGTCTTCTGTGGGCATGGAGCATCAACAATTTTCAGTCGTTCGGGCCGGTCATGCGCAACACCGCCAGCATGGCGGCGGCCACAACCAGCAGGCCTGTTACCTCCCATAGCCAGATTGGCTGTATACCCGCAAACACCAGGCTAGCCAACAGGGCCAGTATCATATTCAGGCCCAGCACAGCCAGCGACACCTGTTTGTGCTGCAGCCCCCTTGCCACTGCAATCTGGTAAAAATGAGACCGGTGCGCCTGCGTCAGATTCTCGCCACGCAGCCAGCGCCTTACCAGAGTGATGGTCGCGTCGCCAATGAAAACACCGAACAGCAACACCACCGCCGACAGCGGAAACTCCGCCTGATCAATGCCGGCGAGGCTGATTGTAGCAAAAACACCGCCCAAGGTCACACTTCCTGTATCACCTAAGAAAATCCTTGCAGGTTGCCAGTTATAAAAGAGAAATCCGGCCGAAGCAGCCGCGCTGACCAGACTGATCACAGACCAGGCGTCGGCTCCTGTCCAATGAAACCACAATGCCAGAACGAGGCCGGCGGTGAGCGCCTCAACCCCGGCTATGCCGTCGATACCATCCATGAAATTGTACAGATTGATCATCCATACCACGAACAGCACGGAAAACGGCCACGCCAGCCAGCTCAACGACAGAGAAAACGAACCGATGTCCAGGGTCGTTATACGTCCGAAAAGAGCCACGACCCCCAGCCCGACAAGCAACTGCGCCACCAGCCGGACAGGCACCGGCAGGCCCTGTTTGTCGTCGCGCCAGCCCAGCCAGCTCAATACACCGACCACGCCCGCCAACCACAGAAACTGGCTGTCCGAATAACGCCAGGCCAGTAACACCGCCGCCACCAGCAGCACCAGATCAATCGCCAGGCCGCCGCCCCGCGGCGTGGGAATGGCGTGAGAACTGCGCTGATTGGGTACGTCAATGACCTGCATTCGCGTCACCAGACGCAGCACCACCGCTGTCAGCCCGGCTCCTGCCAGGCAGGCTATGGCGAACACAGCGATGTATGCGCCGGCGCTCATCCGGTTTTTTTTACCCGCCCCGCTTTTTTGCGTTCGTGTTCCAGCAGCAGTTTTTTGCGCAGCCGAATCGACTTCGGCGTCACTTCCACCAGTTCGTCATCGTCGATGAATTCCAGCGCCTGTTCCAGTGACTGCTTCACCGCCGGCGTCAACTGGATGGCGTCATCCTTGCCGGAAGCACGAACATTGGTCAGTTGTTTGCCTTTCAGCGCATTCACCACAAGATCGTTCTCGCGCGCATGGATGCCAACGATCATGCCTTCGTAGATTTCGGTGCCGGGCTCCACCAGCATGCGGCCGCGCTCCTGCAGATTGAACAGGGCGAAGGCCACGGCCTTGCCTGCGCCATTGGAAATCATGACGCCGTTTTTACGCTCGCCGAAATCACCCGCTTTCTTCGGCGCGAAATGATCAAACACGTGATAAAGCAAACCGGTTCCCGATGTTGCCGTCATGTAATCCGTGCGCAAGCCAATCAGCCCGCGCGCGGGGATAATATAGTCCATACGCACCCGGCCTTTGCCATCCGGCATCATTTCGGTCAGCTCGCCGCCACGCAGGCCGAGCATTTCCATCACCGCGCCCTGGTAATTTTCTTCCACATCCACTGTCAGTTGCTCGAACGGCTCACATAGCTCGCCGTCCACTTCCTTGAGCAGGACCTCGGGCCGGGACACGCCCAGCTCGTAACCTTCACGGCGCATGGTTTCAATGAGGATGGACAAATGCAACTCGCCGCGACCGGAAATTTTGAATTTGTCCGGGTCGTCCGTATCTTCCACCCGCAACGCCACGTTGTGAATCAGCTCCTTGTCGAGACGCTCGCGTATCTGGCGGGACGTGACATATTTGCCTTCGCGCCCGGCCAGCGGCGAGTTGTTCACCTGAAAAGTCATGCTCACCGTGGGTTCGTCCACTGTCAGCGGCGGCAGCGCTTCCACGTTATCGGGGTCACACAGCGTGTCGGAAATATCCAGCGTCTCCAGACCGGAAATAGCGATAATATCGCCCGCCGAGGCAGTGTCGATTTCCGTGCGCTCCAGCCCCATCAACCGATACAGCTTCAAAACACGTCCATTGCGCGTCTTGCCATGCTGGTCAATAACGGTAACCGGCTGATTGGCTCTCAGCGTGCCCTTGTTGACGCGGCCTATGCCGATGACGCCGATATAGCTGTTGTAATCCAGCGTGCTGATCTGCATCTGAAACGGCGCGTCGGCGTCGACAACCGGCGCCGGCACTTCGTCTGCTATGGCCTGCAGCAGAGGTTCCATGCCGCCTTCACGCGCGTCGCTTTCCAGCGAGGCATAACCGGCCAGGGCCGAGGCATACACCACCGGAAAATCGAGCTGTTCATCGGTGGCGCCGAGTCGGTCGAACAGCTCGAAAGTCTGATCCAGCACCCAGTCAGGACGCGCTCCATCGCGGTCTATCTTGTTTATCACAACAATAGGCCGAAAACCCTGGGCCAATGCCTTCTGAGTGACAAAACGGGTCTGTGGCATGGGGCCTTCCACCGCGTCCACCAGCAACAACACCGAATCGACCATGGAAAGCACGCGTTCGACCTCGCCGCCAAAATCAGCGTGTCCCGGCGTATCCACGATATTGATACGATAGCCTTTCCAGGTTACCGCCGTGTTTTTGGAAAGTATGGTAATGCCGCGCTCTTTTTCCAGAT